>NZ_JACLQS010000023.1:0-21306 GCF_016648815.1 Streptococcus sp. 9.1
CTTGATTATCATTCCATGGCAATGAGGGCATGGTGGTGCAGGGTAATCGAGTTTTGCTTGAATCTCGATATGAGTGTCAGTTTCGAAAACAAGTGAAATCTTGATATTTTGGTCTTTAATTCCGATTAATTCTGTGGTATTCTTAATAAGTCTCATAAGTTCTTCCTAATGATGGTTTGGTTGCTTTTCATTATAGTTCTTATGGGACTTTTTGTTTACACTCAAAAAGCTCTATAATCTCTACAGTGGTTTTACCCACTACAGAAATTATAGAGCCATAAAAAAATGGTAGCCATCTAGCTACCATTTTTTAAGTTTAAATCTAGTCCAATACACAATCCTTCAGTAAGTAAAAAAGCGCTATAAGCGCTTCTTTCCGTTTTATGCACCTGGATAAATGTAAGATACTGAACCTGGTGTTAGTGAATTTTGTGGATCAAACCAACCACGATAGTTATTGATTTGTTGTTGACCTTGATAATTTGACTCCAAGATTTGAATTTGACCATCTTGACCAACTTGTGTTACATAACCAACGTGACCATAACCACCATCAGTCCAACATACAATTGATCCTGTCACAGGTGTTGAACCTACAGCATAACCTTGGCTAGCAGCGCTTCCGGCCCAATCACCACCATTACCCCACCAGTTACTTGCCCATGGAGCGACTTCCTTAACACCCCATGTACATTGACCAACTGGATAGCGATTCCAAGTAGCATCTGAATCAGTAGCTGTTACCTCTGAAGAAGAAACTTCTGTTGTTTCTTCAACTGCCGTAGTAGCTCCTGAAACTTCCAAGCTTCCACCAGGAACAATTGTTGACCAAATAGTCATGCCATTTTCAGCTGCTAATTGATAAGGATCTACACCATACTGACTAGAAATCCCGAAGAATGAATCTCCATTTTGAACTGTATAAGTATCAGCATTAACTGTTTGTGCGACTGTAAGACCGAGCAATAATGCACTTGAGGCTGCTGCCAAAGCAGCTTTTTTTGTAGTTTTCATATTTCCCCCTGAATAAGATTAATATGGAATTAGTTTAACACTCTCATATTTTAATGCGATTAAGGGGGAATAAAGAAATATGACAAAAGAAAACAGCTCAGTTAAAACTACGTAATTTGTCCAAGAACTTAATAAATTTAGAAGAAAAAGAAAACCAGGCATAACCTGATTTTCAAATTTAATTCCTTAATAAATGTCCAAGTAGTTATCAATTTCCCATTGTGAAACAAAGGTAGCATAGCTTGCCCATTCCATACGTTTCGCATCAAGGAAGTTTGTATAGATATGATTACCCAAAGCTTGACGAACCACTTCATCTGTTTCCAATGCTTTAAGGGCGTTACGAAGTGTTGATGGCAAATCAATAATACCTGCTTCTTTACGTTCTTCAGGAGACATTGAGTAAATGTTTGTTTCAACTGGATCTGGAGCATCAATCTTGTTAATAATACCATCAAGACCAGCTTCCAAAAGAACAGCAAGTGCCAAGTATGGGTTTGCCATTGGGTCTACTGAACGCAATTCCAAACGTGTACCCATACCACGAGACGCAGGAACGCGGATCAATGGTGAACGGTTGCTACCTGCCCATGCAATATATACAGGAGCTTCATATCCAGGAACCAAACGTTTGTAAGAGTTAACTGTTGGGTTAATAATTGCAGTATAGTTATATGCATGTTTCATCAAACCACCAAGGAAGTAGTAAGCGTCTTGAGACAATTGCATACCACGTGGATCCTCTGGATCAAAGAATGCATTCCCTTCTTCAGTGAAGAGAGACATGTTACAGTGCATACCGCTACCAGCAATACCATATTTAGGTTTCGCCATAAATGTCGCATAAAGACCATGTTTACGAGCGATTGTCTTAACAACCAATTTGAAAATTTGGATATTATCACAAGCCTTCAAAACATCTGTATACTTGAAGTCGATTTCATGTTGACCAACCGCCACTTCATGGTGAGATGCCTCAACATCAAATCCCATTTCTGTCAACACATTAACGATTTCACGACGTGTGTTGTCTGCAAGGTCAGTAGGAGCAAGGTCAAAATAACCACCTTTATCGTTAACTTCAAGCGTAGGATTACCTTGCTCATCTAATTTGAAAAGGAAAAATTCTGGTTCTGGTCCAAGGTTAAATGATTTATAACCAACTTCTTCCATATGACGCAAAGCTTTTTTCAAGTTACCACGAGGGTCACCAGCAAATGGTTCACCCGCAGAAGTATAGATATCACAAATAAGACCAGCTACTGCACCATTTTCATCGCCCCAAGGGAAAACTGTCCACGTATCAAGATCTGGGTAAAGATACATATCAGATTCGTTGATACGAACAAATCCCTCGATTGATGAACCATCAAACATAGCTTTATTTGAAAGTACCTTATCCAACTGTTCATCTGTCGCAGGAATTTCAACGTTCTTCATAACACCAAGGATATCAGAGAACATTAAACGCAAGAAAGTAACATTCTTCTCTTTGACTTCGCGACGAATATCAGCTGCTGTGATTGCCATAATAGGGGTCTCCTTTATAAAAACCAAAAATAAAAGTTCAAAGCGTAATTAGATACGCAAGTTACCAAATTGTTGTGACGGGATCGTAAAACGGCCTTGCTGAAGGAGTTCATCATGCAAGATACGTCGAACGTCCGCATCTGTTAAAGCCACTTGTTTTTGTTGGGCACGAACTTCACGCTCTTCGTACTCATGTTTAATCGCTGCAATATTGTAACCATCATCCAAAAAATCTTTGATTTCCAATAAACGATCCATATCATTTAATGAGTACATCCGACGATTTCCAGCTGTACGTTCAGGTTGAATTAAACCTTGATCTTCATAGTAACGAATTTGACGAGCGGTTAAATCCGTCAACTTCATAACTGTTCCAATCGGAAAAACAGCTAGAGAACGCCTTAATTCTTTCTCTCTTGCCATGATCATCCTCCTTTCCTAACAATTATATTCTGAATATTTCTACATGTCAACAGTTTATGTCACTTTTTCTTACACAATAAGCAATTACCGAACATTACATTGTATATTCGCTCTAATTTAAGGATTTTATCGAAAAATCATAAAAAATAGAGTCCAATAGAACCCTATCATTCTTATTTTAAATGTTTAAGTAGCCAATCATAATCATAATTGACAAGGATTGCTATAAAGACTCCACAGAAAGTTTCAAAGACTCTAGCAATAACATAAGTAAAGGTATTATCAGGCGGAATAGACAAGGTAATAATCAAAAGTGCAGCCACACCACCAATAACACCAGAAGCATTATTAAAAGACACATTAATGACAATCGTTAACATTGTCAAAATTGGAACCAATAGCAAGGTCACCCAAACTGAATGATGAAACCACATATTCACAAAGTAAAATAATAACGACAAAAGACCTCCAACCGTATTCGCAAAAATACGTGATTTACCAAACTGAATACTTCTATCAAAGTTTTCTCGAAGACTAAAGACTGCTGTCAAACAACCAATCTGAAGCCCTTCCCAACCTAAAGCAGAAAAAAGACCTAAAACAAGAAAGACAGCAAGTCCCGTCTTAAGTGTACGCATACCAAATTTAAATTTTTTCGGTTCAAATTTCAATCCCATTTTACCATTTTAACATGATTATGAACCATTTGGCTACTTATACAGTATGTTACTGCAAAGTTCTAACTAATAATCGCCAATTTTTAGAGAGAAACTTACTTTCCAATAATAGTTTTAGCCTCTATCAAACACTCAATGAGATGACACAAAAAAGAGTTGGTTTCCCAACTCTTATCATTCTAATAGACTTATTTATCAGTAAGTGCAGCCAATCCTGGAAGTTCTTTACCTTCAAGAAGTTCCATAGAAGCACCACCACCAGTAGAGATCCATGAGAATTTATCTGCACGACCAAGGTTGATAGCTGCGGCAGCTGAATCACCACCACCGATGATTGATTTAACGCCTGGTTGTTTCACGATAGCGTCCATCACACCGATTGTACCAGCTTGGAAGTCAGGGTTTTCAAATACACCCATAGGTCCGTTCCATACAACTGTTTTCGCACCAGTCAAGGCTTTATCGAATTCAGCAATTGATTTAGGACCGATATCCAAACCAAGGAAACCTGGGTCTACTGCTTCACCTTCAGTGTCTTTCACTTCAGTGTAGTCAGCAAATGCATTAGCTTCTTTTGAGTCAACTGGCAAGATCAATTTACCATTTGATTTTTCAAGAAGAGCTTTAGCAACATCAAGTTTATCTTCTTCTACAAGTGAGTTACCGATTTCGATACCTTGTGCTTTGTAGAACGTGTAAGTCATACCACCACCGATAAGAACTTTATCAGCTTTTGCAAGAAGGTTTTCGATAACACCAATCTTATCAGATACTTTAGAACCACCAAGGATAGCTACGAATGGACGTTCTGGAGTTTCAACTGCTTCTTTGATGTAAGCAATTTCGTTTTCAAGAAGGAAGCCAGCAGCAGCTTTGTCAACATTTGCTGAGATACCAACGTTAGATGCGTGTGCACGGTGAGCTGTACCGAATGCATCGTTTACGAAGATACCATCTCCAAGTGATGCCCAGTATTTACCAAGTTCAGGATCGTTTTTAGATTCTTTCTTGCCATCAACATCTTCAAAACGAGTGTTTTCAACCAAGAGAACTTGTCCATCTTCAAGAGCATTAACAGCTGCTTCCAATTCTGCACCACGTGTAACGCCTGGGATAAATTTAACGTCTTGACCCAATTTCGCAGCCAAGTCAGCGGCTACAGGAGCAAGTGATTTTCCTTCCTTATCAGCTTCTTCTTTTACACGTCCAAGGTGAGAGAAGAGGATTGCACGTCCGCCTTGTTCAAGAATGTACTTGATAGTTGGAAGAGCAGCAGTGATACGGTTATCGTTAGTGATCACGCCATCTTTTACAGGTACGTTGAAGTCAACACGAACGAGAACTTTTTTCCCTTTCAAGTCAACATCTTTAACAGTCAATTTAGCCATTTGATCAGACTCCTTAATTTTTTAATACGTTTTCATTATATCACAAAATGCATAAAAGAGATAGCAAAATCAGAAGGATTTCTAGCTTATTGCTAGTATAATACATTTATCATATAATCAAAATAGAAAGGTAAAAAAGCTATGAAAAAACAACTAAACAATAGGCAGCAACAAGCTGACTATGATCTAAATGTAATCCTCATTCTTACCCTTGTTCCTCTTCTACTCTTTCTTACTTTTAAACCAACTCTTTTTTCCTACACTAAGCAAACCTCAGTACCACTATGGCTTCGATTAATCTTATTAGCCAGTTGTCAATTTGCCATTGCAGGCTTGGGAACCAGCACTGTTATGCTTTATCGTAAAGAATCTTTCAGATACTTTAGATTAATCACAAAAAATCTAGTTCCTACCCTTTTTCAATCTCTTCTTATAGCCTTACCACTTATCATATTGAAAGTAGTTACTCACCAGATTCATTCCTATCTACCTCTTCAATCAATACAATTAACAAAAGAAGTAATGATACAATCATTTCCTAGTAATATCCTAGCATACCTATTCATCTGTCTTATTTGGGGATTCTGGGAAGGATTTAACTATGTAGTCATCGCTGAAAAGATACGCATACGTTTTCCATCTCCTTACTCTTGGTTAGATAGTGGAGCAATAACTTGTGCGATTTTTTGCCTTCTTATCCATGGAATCATTGGTTTTGATATCTATACCTTATTTGAAGCACTTACCGTTTTTATACTAATTTATGGTATGCTAGCCATTCAAAAACACAATAAAAACTCCTGGGGTTGTGTCATGCTCTTTCTACTTATTTGGAATGCCTTCTAGCTTATTCATAAATCACAATACTACTAAGATTATGACAGCCAATTTATACGGCTGTTTTATTATTTTGAGAAATAAAAAAAGAGCCGAAGCTCTTCTTTTTATACAATTGAATTATTTAGCGATTTTCGCGAAGTATTCAAGAGTACGTACAAGTTGTGAAGTGTATGACATTTCGTTGTCGTACCAAGAAACAACTTTAACCAATTGTTTACCATCAACAGTTTGTACTTTAGTTTGAGTTGCATCAAACAATGAACCGTAAGAAATACCTACGATATCTGAAGATACGATTGGATCTTCAGTGTAACCGAATGATTCGTTTGAAGCTGCTTTCATAGCTGCGTTCACTTCATCAACAGTAACGTCTTTTTCAAGAACTGCTACCAATTCAGTAACTGATCCAGTTGGAACTGGAACACGTTGTGCAGCACCGTCAAGTTTACCGTTCAATTCTGGGATAACCAAACCGATAGCTTTAGCAGCACCAGTTGAGTTAGGAACGATGTTTGCAGCACCAGCACGTGCACGACGAAGGTCACCACCACGGTGTGGTCCGTCAAGGATCATTTGGTCACCAGTGTAAGCGTGGATAGTAGTCATCAAACCTTGTTTAACACCGAAGTTATCTTGCAATGCTTTAGCCATTGGAGCCAAGCAGTTTGTAGTACATGAAGCACCTGAGATAACTGTTTCAGTACCGTCAAGGATGTCGTGGTTAGTGTTAAATACGATTGTTTTAACATCGTTTCCACCAGGAGCAGTGATAACAACTTTCTTAGCTCCACCTTCGTGCAAGTGTTTTTCAGCAGCATCTTTCTTAGCAAAGAAACCAGTTGCTTCAAGAACGATTTCTACACCGTCGTTAGCCCAGTCAATTTGTTCTGGGTCACGTTCAGCAGAAACTTTAACGAATTTACCATTAACTTCAAATCCACCATCTTTAACTTCAACAGTACCGTCGAAACGACCTTGAGTTGTGTCGTATTTCAACAAGTGTGCAAGCATAACTGGATCTGTAAGGTCATTGATGCGTGTAACTTCAACACCTTCTACATTTTGGATACGACGGAAAGCAAGACGACCGATACGACCGAAACCGTTAATACCAACTTTAACTACCATTAGTGATTTCCTCCTTATGAAAATCAAATAAATATAATTTTGAGAGCAAGCTCTCCCTATTGTGAAAAGATTAACTTGAGCGCTTTCAACTCAACCTTTCAACAGTCATATTATATAATTTTTTTCAAAAAATTGCAAACAGAAAAGGCACTTACTTTCATAAGTACCTTAACTTTATAAGTTCTAATTAAGCTTCACCAGAATTTTTCTTGATGATTTCTTCTTGAACTGATTTAGGAACATCTTCATAGTGGTCAAATACCATCATGAATGTACCACGTCCTTGTGTTGCAGAACGAAGTGTTGTTGCATAACCGAACATTTCAGCAAGTGGAACATATGCACGAACAATTTGGCTGTTACCATGTGCTTCCATACCATCAACACGTCCACGACGAGCTGTAACGTGACCCATAACATCACCAAGGTTTTCTTCAGGAACAGTGATTGTTACAAGCATCATTGGTTCAAGGATAGTTGGTTGTGCAGTCTTAGCAGCTTCTTTAAGTGCAAGAGACGCAGCGATCTTGAAGGCAGTTTCAGATGAATCGACATCGTGGTATGAACCATCGTAAAGTTTAGCTTTGATGTCAACCATTGGGTATCCAGCAAGGACACCGTTAGCCATAGATTCTTCCAATCCTTTTTCTACTGCAGGGATGAATTCACGTGGAACCACACCACCGACGATAGCATTTTCGAATTCGAAACCTTTACCTTCTTCATTTGGAGTAAATTCAATCCAAACATCACCAAACTGACCTTTACCACCAGATTGACGTTTGAAGAATCCACGTGCTTGTGTAGCTGCACGGAATGTTTCACGGTATGATACTTGTGGAGCACCTACGTTTGCTTCAACTTTGTGTTCACGTTTCAAACGGTCAACAAGGACATCAAGGTGAAGTTCACCCATACCAGAGATAACTGTTTCACCAGTTTCAGGGTTAGTTTCAACACGGAATGTTGGATCTTCTTCAGCAAGTTTTTGAAGACCGATACCCATCTTATCTTGGTCAGCTTTAGTCTTAGGCTCAACCATCAATTGGATAACTGGTTCTGGAACTTCGATTGACTCAAGAATAACTTTAGCTTTTTCATCAGTCAATGAGTCACCAGTTGTAGTATCTTTCAAACCGATAGCAGCAGCGATATCACCGGCGTATACTTGTTCAATTTCTTGACGGCTGTTAGCGTGCATTTGAAGGATACGTCCGATACGTTCACGTTTACCTTTAGATGTGTTCATTACGTATGAACCTGATTGAAGGATACCTGAGTAAACACGGATAAATGTCAAACGACCTACAAATGGGTCAGTCATGATCTTGAAGGCAAGAGCTGCAAATGGCTCATCATCAGATGCTGGACGAGTTTCTTCTTCGTCTGTATCTGGGTTGATACCTTTGATTGCAGGGATATCAAGTGGGCTTGGAAGGTAATCGATAACCGCATCAAGCATCAATTGAACACCTTTGTTCTTGAAGGCAGAACCACAAAGAACTGGGAAGAATTCAACATTGATTGTTGCACGACGGATAGCTGCTTTCAATTCCTCGTTAGTGATTTCTTCACCTTCAAGGTATTTCATCATCAAATCTTCGTCAGTTTCAGCAACTGCTTCGATCAATTTTTCACGGTATTCGTTTGCTTGATCAACGTAATCTGCTGGAATATCTTCTTCAAGAATATCTGTACCAAGGTCATTAGTATAGATTTCAGCTTTCATTTTAATCAAGTCAATGATACCACGGAAATCATCTTCAGCACCGATTGGCAATTGGATTGGGTGAGCGTTTGCTTGAAGACGATCGTGAAGTGTGCTTACTGAGTAAAGGAAGTCTGCACCGATTTTATCCATTTTGTTGGCAAATACGATACGTGGAACACCATACTCAGTTGCTTGACGCCAAACTGTTTCAGTTTGAGGTTCTACACCTGATTGTGAGTCAAGAACGGTTACGGCACCATCCAATACACGGAGTGAACGTTGTACTTCGATTGTGAAGTCCACGTGTCCTGGTGTATCGATGATGTTAACGCGGTGACCATCCCATTGTGCTGTTGTAGCGGCAGATGTGATGGTGATACCACGTTCTTGTTCTTGCTCCATCCAGTCCATTTGTGATGCACCTTCGTGAGTTTCACCGATTTTGTGGATTTTACCAGTGTAGTAAAGGATACGCTCTGTTGTAGTTGTTTTACCGGCATCGACGTGGGCCATGATACCGATATTACGAGTTTTTGCAAGTGAAAATTCGCGTGCCATTAGGTTTATTCTCCTATAAATATTTTAGTTTACTTATTTATTATAACATTATTGTCAAAAAACGGATAGGCAGGACCTACCCGTTTTTCACTAATATTTAACTGGTTTTCAAATGATAGGAATGATATTATTTGAATTCAAAGTCAGCCTATTACAAATCCATAATCTTATCTTATGAATATATGACTGTAATTCAGCTTGAAACTTATGATTACCAGCGGAAGTGTGCAAAGGCACGGTTTGCTTCAGCCATTTTGTGAGTATCTTCACGTTTCTTAACTGATGCACCAGTGTTGTTTGCAGCATCCATGATTTCTTTTGCAAGACGATCTTTCATAGTGTGTTCACCACGCGCACGTGATGCGTTAACCAACCAACGAAGACCAAGAGTTGTACGACGTTCTGGACGAACTTCAACTGGGACTTGGTAGTTTGAACCACCTACACGACGTGCACGTACTTCAAGTACAGGCATGATGTTGTCCATAGCTGTTTCAAATACTTCAAGAGCATCGTTTCCAGTTGCTTCTTTAATTTGCTCGAAAGCATCGTATACGATTGTTGCAGCAGTACCACGTTTACCGTCAAGCATTACACGGTTGATAAGACGTGTAACGATTTTTGAATTGTACAATGGATCTGCCAATACTTCGCGTTTAGGCGCTCTATTTTTACGACTCATTTTATCTTATCTCCCTTCTTATCCTTTAGGACGTTTAGCACCGTATTTAGAACGGCTTTGTTTACGATCAGCTACACCTGCAGTATCAAGTGCACCACGGACGATGTGGTAACGTACCCCTGGAAGGTCTTTTACACGTCCACCACGGATAAGAACAACGCTGTGTTCTTGGAGGTTGTGTCCGATACCTGGGATGTAAGCAGTAACTTCGATAAGGTTGCTCAAACGTACACGAGCGAATTTACGAAGGGCTGAGTTAGGTTTCTTAGGTGTCATTGTTCCAACACGTGTTGCAACACCACGTTTTTGTGGTGAAGATACGTTAGTTTGAACTTTTTTGTGGCTATTGTAACCAACGTTCAAAGCTGGTGATTTAGATTTAACAACTTTTGATTGACGTGGTTTACGAACCAATTGGTTAATTGTAGGCATCTACATTCTCCTGTGTTTTTTTATTTTTGGTTGATATGGCACTTGGTGACAGCCCATATCTGTGTGTACTTTTGCAACTTATGTCAGCACGTCTCTGTACACTTTTGAGAGACCAAAAGTAAAAAGTACCGTCTAGTATAATATCATTTTTCGATAGTTATTGTCAACAGTTTCTTGTTAAAAAGAAAAATTCCTAATCATCAAATTAGGAATAATATCGTAGATTAATTACTTGTCAAAAATATTACCGACTTCAACTTCTACCTTCTGTGCTTTTACATCAATGTCAGAAACAGTAAGTAATGATTTATATTCATGGATATCACGATCGCCCTTGGCATTTTCTGCGAATACAGCTACACCTACTAACTCACTATCAAATTCTGAAAGCAAGCTAATCATACCCGTAATGGTACCACCACCTTTAAGAAAATCGTCAACAATAAGGACGCGGCTATTGGGTTTCAAACTACGTTTTGAAAGGAACATCTTTTCAATACGGTCACTTGAACCACTAACGTAGTTTACCGATACAGTTGAACCTTCTGTAATTTTTAAGTCACGGCGAACAATAACAAACGGAATGTTCAAGACATCTGCTACTGCATTTGCTAAAGGAACTCCTTTAGTTGCTACAGTCATAACGGCATCAATTTTTTGTCCCTTAAAGGCACTAGCAATGATACGACCAACATTTTTCAAAATAGATGGTGTACTCAATAAATCAGATAAGTAGAGATAACCACCTGGTAAGATACGATCACTCTCTGAAAGACGTTTACAAAGATCTTCAACCAGACTTCTTGCATCTTCATCAGAAATGGTCGGTGTAAACATAACACCGCCAGATGCACCAGTTACTGTTTCGATTTCTCCTATTTGACTTTCCTCAAAAGCTTTTTTAATGATAGCAACATCTTCTGAGATTGAAGACTTAGCAGCTTCATATCGCTCTGCAAAAGTATTGAGACTTGTCAATTGATAGGGATTATTAATTAGGTAGTTTGAAATCACTACCATGCGTTCACTTCGTTTTAATTTCATATGTTACCTATATTTTCTGTACTTTTTAACTATTATACCATAATACAGCAAAAAACGAACATTTTCATATAAAATGCTCGCTTAATTTCGATTTTAATCAAATTTTGGCTTGTAGAAGGAACGATTATCCATAGCAAAGAGACGATTTGTCATTTCTCCTGGTCCTACTAGGTTAAGAGCTGTCGTCATCATCATCATACTGGCATCAAGATTATCAATCATATGAATAATTTCTGCTTCCATAATACGCGGGCGAACTGGGCTACCATACTCCAGTTGTCCGTGGTGGCTGAGAATAACATGACGCAAAACAACGACATCCTCACGCGTATCGTCAATATTAAGTTCCACAAGGACCTTGGTAATTTCTTCATCAATCAAGGCAATATGACCAATTAAGTTCCCACGAACCGTATACTCAGTGTTTTCAGGACCAGTAAGTTCAATAACCTTAGCTAAATCATGAAGCATAATCCCTGCAAAAAGTAGACTCTTATTGAGCTCTGGATAAATATCTCCAATGCTGTCCGCTAGGCGAACCATAGTAGCCGTATGATAGGCTAGTCCACTTTCAAAAGCATGGTGATTTGTTTTAGCAGCTGGAAAAGTGAAAAACTCTTTATTATACTTTCGATAAAGAGCACGAACAACACGCTGCCAAGTTGCTTCCTCAATCTTGAAAATCATTTGCTCTAGGTATTCGCGTACTTCAGTAGGATTTACCGGTGGTTTCTCTTTGAAATCAGCTGGATCATTTGGCTCACCAAATGTAGGCAAGCGTAAGGTTATTTGGTTTACCTGAGGAGTATTATTATAAACTTCTCGACGCCCCTCCATATGCACTACTTTACCTGCGGTAAATTCTTCGACATTATAAGGCTGAGCATCCCACATGTTTCCTGAAATCTCTCCAGTATCATCCTGAAAAGTAAAGGCAATATAATCCTTTCCTGCTCTTGTCTTACGTACCTCTGCACGCTTAATCAGATAAAAACCTTCAAAATACTCGTCTTTTTTCATTTGATTAATCTTCATGCTTGTCCTCGTTTTCTAATCGTGGTAAATCTAACAAACTTTGTGTCGCACTGTCTTGATAGGTTTCAATTGTATCAAGAGCTCTAACAATTGCCCTACTCCTTGTGTTGAGAAGACTATCGACTGTTTTACTTGCTGTATTCAATTGTCTCTGAGCTTTAGCTAACATATCTCCAAACTTGCTAAATTCTAGTTTGACATTGCCTAAAACCTTACTAATATCATCTGCATTCTTTTGAATATTCAAAGTTCTAAATCCTACGGACAATGAATTCAAGAGTGCTGATAAGGTTGACGGCCCTGCGATAACAATATTCTCTTCGCGACGAAGGGCGTCAAAGAAGGCTGGTTGGCGTACTACCTCAGCATAAAGTCCTTCCGTCGGCAAAAATAATATACCAAAATTTGTGGTTTCAGGTGGGTTAAGATACTTCTTGTTAATATCCTTTGCAAATCGCTTAATACTAGTCAAAAGTGACTTACGGTGATTCTCAATCTCCTCTTTATTACCAGACTCATAAGCATCTTCCAGACGATAGTAATCTTCCAAAGGAAACTTAGAATCAATGGGAAGGTAGATATATTCATCTTTATGGTTTCCTGGCATTTTGATTGCATATTCAACTCGTTCACTTGAACCTGATACCGTAGGAAATTCTCGCTCGTACTGATTAACAGTCAATATGTCTTCAATAATTTGCCCTAATTGAAGCTCTCCCAAAATACCTCGTGTTTTTGTATTTGAAAGGACCTTGTTAAGACTTCCAACATCCTTGGCTACATTTTTCATTTCCCCCAAGCCCTGGTTAACCGACTCTAATTGTCTTGAAACCGTCTCAAAAGAGGCTTGTAAACGTGTTTGTAAGGTTTGCTCAAGTTTCTCTTCAACTGTCTGACGCATTTGTTCCAAACGTTTCTCATTGGAATCCTGCATATCTTTAACAGCTTTGGTTAAGCTTTGGTTTATTTGCTCAAGGCGTTGGTCGGAACGGTCTCGATTATCAGACAAATTTTGATGTAAAACCTCTCGGATATCTGTCAACTGTTGATATAGTTCCATCTGCAATTGGTTCAATTGCTTTGTCGTTTCCAGTTGATTTGTCTTAGCAAAAGATTCCAATTGAAACGAAACTTGATCTGAAAGATTATCTGCATTTTCTTCCAAACTCTTATTAATCTGTTCTTTTAACTCCATATTCTTCAAGAAAAGAGCAATAAGAATCCCCAAGCTTAATAAAGTTAAAAGTGTAAGTAGATAGATCATACTAACTCCTATCTTTAGTCTGGATGACAATCACATATCCATTTGGCACAAGCACTTGAATCGGACCATCAACGAATTCATTGCTAGAATAGATTTTCTTCTGGAAATAATTCATACTAGTTAATTCGTATTTTGCTCCCAAAATCGTCAGTTCTCCATCTCCTTCATGTAAAAAAGAAACATATGTCATTCCGGGTTCTGGTAAAACTTTATGACTTCCTTCTGGATAATAAGTAATCTTATTTTGCTTATCTCGCAAACAGATACGCCTCATAAAAGGAGCTAATTCAGGATCGCTGACCAAAAATATATTTGATAACATATGATCAATTCTGCCACCAAAAGCACCAAAAATAGTTACTTCCGCCTCAGGATATAGCTGAAATATAATTTTTAGGGCTAACTCTGTATCCGTATCATCCTTTTCAGCTGGAGCAATCATACAATCTTTGGCAGCTGATTGAATCATCTCTAACTCTGACCGAGATACTGAATCAAAGTCTCCGACAGCCAAATCAAGAGGTAAACCTAACTCCAACAAACGTAAGCACGCACGATCCACCCCAACAAAATAATCAAAATCGGTAGCGAACCACTCTAGCTCACCACCGACAAATAAAGCTATTTTAGGCATCGATAGCATCACGAAGCGTTTGAACTTGCGCTGTCAAATCAGGATTTTTGAAGAGGTAAGAGCCCGCTACAAAAACATTAGCCCCCGCCTTGGCACATGCTGCAATAGTGTTGTTATCTACACCACCATCAACTTCAATATCGAATGAATAGCCACCTTTTTCACGAAGCTCCACAACACGCTCTACTTTAGACATCATTTCTGGAATGAACGCCTGACCACCAAAACCTGGATTTACAGTCATGATAAGTACTTGATCCACTAAATCAAGTACAGGAATAAGTGCCTCAACTGGGGTTCCAGGATTAATCACAACACCTGCTTTCATACCAGCAGCTTTGATTTTCTGGAGGGCACCATGGATATGCTTAGTGGCTTCAACATGAATGGTCATGATATCTGCACCAGCTTGTGCATAGGCATCCACATAACGCTCAGGATCAACAACCATAAGGTGACAATCAAAAACTAACTTGCTATGTTTACGCATGCTAGCAACCACATCTGCTCCCCAACTGATATTAGGAACAAATTGACCATCCATAATATCAATGTGAACATACTCCGCACCTGATGCATCAATACGAGCTAGTTCTGAAGCAAAATTAGCGTAATCAGCAGCTAGGATAGAAGGAGCAATTTTATATGACATGAGAGACCTACTTTCTTTTTACAGTTTTTTTATATGTTTCACGACGATTTTCAATTTCACTTAAAAATTGAAGGTAATTATCATAACGGACTTGCCAGATCTGGCCATTTTCAACCTCATCCTTAACAGCACAAGAAGGCTCATGGGTATGAGTACAAGAACGGAATTTACAGCCATGACTAGCTTGACGGATTTCCGGAAAAGCTTCACTCAAGTCCTCTGCATTATCCACTTCATAATCTAGCGAAGAGAATCCTGGTGTATCAGCAATCTTCCCACCATGAACGTCATAAAGACTTACAGCCCTTGTAGTATGACGTCCACGACCTAGACTGTCTGAAATCTCACCTGTTTCTATATGTAACTGTGGGGCAATACGGTTCAACAAGGTTGATTTTCCAACACCTGTCTGTCCCATAAAGACTGTTATTTTATCAGTCAAGAGCGGCAATAGTTCTTCCAAACTGAAGATAAAATCAAAACCAATTTTTTGATACTGTTTTTGAATAGCTTTCATTTCTGAATCATCTTCAACCAAGTCCATCTTAGAAATATAGATTACAGGCTTTATATTTTTATGCTCTAGTAAAACCAAAAAACGGTCCAAAAGATTACTGTTAAAATCCGGTTCCTTGGCAGACATAATAACCACAGCCTGATTTATATTGACAATGGGTGGACGCACTAAACTATTGATTCGTTGACCAATTTTAAGGATATAACCTTCTGAATTTTCCTCTGCTGAAAATTCAACAAAATCTCCAACATAAGGTGTTTGTCCTTTTTTTCTAAAATTTCCTCGTGCACGCGTCTGGTATACAACACCATCATGCTCTACATAATAGAAACCTGCCAGTGCTTTGATAATTCTTCCTTGCAAGTGAACTCCTCATTCGTTTAATAGCCCTATTATATCACAAATTAGAAAGCTTTTCTGGAACAAAAAAACGGATCTTCCATTTCCCATGGGCCTCCTTGCATTTTCAATAGATTGCAGTATAATAGGCATATCATCTGCGGAGGTGGTGGAATGGCAGACACGCATGCTTCAGGCGCATGTGCTTTTTCAAGCGTGAGGGTTCAAATCCCTCTCTCCGCATAGCTAAAAATCCCACTGAATCTCAGTGGGATTTTTGAATTATAGGCCTGCTTCTCTCAAAGCATCTGATAAGTGTGCAAAATCAGAAATAGATAAAGCCTCTCCACGAATAGAAGGTTTTATATCTGCAATTTCCAAAGCCTGCTCAAGTTTGGCTTTCACTTCCTCAGATTTACCAAAATGATTTGTTAAATTATTCCACAATGTCTTACGACGATGGACAAAGCTAGCCTTAGCCACTCGGAAAAGGAAATCCTCATCTTTAACTTCAACCAACGGTTGTTCACGACGCGTCATCTTCAAAATAGCTGAGTCAACATTAGGGGCTGGTACAAAGACTGTACGAGGGACAATGAATGCCACTTTAGCGATCATATAATACTGAACAGCAATTGATAGAGAACCATAAGCCTTACTATTAGGCTCTGCAGAAATACGGTCAGCGACTTCTTTTTGCATCATAACGACAAATTCTGCAAAAGGAATCTTACTCTCAATCAAATGCATCAAGATTGGCGTCGTAATATAATATGGCAAATTGGCTACGACCTTAATTGGTAGTTCTGGATTTTTAAATTCTTTTACTCGTGTCTGTAAATCCGCCTTGAGAACATCTTCATTAATCACGTTAACATTATCATGATCACGTAATGTATCCTCCAAAATCGGAACCAATCGATCATCAATTTCAAAAGCCATAACTTCCGCAGCATTTTCAGCCAAGAATTCTGTTAATGCTCCAATACCAGGTCCAATTTCAATTACATTGACATTTTTATCAATCTCTGCCGTATCAACAATTTTTTGTAAAATATTTGTATCTGTTAAGAAGTTCTGTCCGAAAGACTTCTTAAAGGTAAAGCCATGGCGTTCAAGGACAGCCTTGGTCACGCTATAATCTGCAATTCTCATTTATTCTCTTTTCTTATTAATTTCACGATTTTTATATTTGGACAAAAAATAGGTCCAAATTCTTAATTATCCCAACCTCTATAATAAGCTACTTAATAGCGATTTGATTTTAAGATTACTGGTAGTCTAATAATTTGACATAGCCTCTTCCAGCTCCTCTAGAGTGATTCCAAACAATTCCAAACGTTTTAGAAGCTGCTTTCCATTGCAATAACCAATACGAAGCGCCTCGCCCAAATATTCTCGACGCTTTCGACTATCTGCTCCCATTAGTAGTCCTAACTTCATAAGATTTGATTTACTAATATCAAACTGATTATCATCATCGTAACTACCTAGAACTCCAGATAAGGCCTTTTGAAGATCCTCAAAACTCGCATGCTCAACACCCAATGAACGACCTTTAGTCTTAGATTTTGGTGTTGCTTCCCCACGGTTTAAAAAAGCATGCTTTGCTGTCGGAACAGCTTCCATGATGATTTTACGGATACGTTCACCATTATAGTCTGGATCAGTAAAAACAATCACCCCGCGTAAATCATTAAGCTTATTGATACGCTCTAAGTCGTCTTCATTGATAGCAGAGCCTCTAGTCTCATAGGTATCCACCTCATAAAAGCGTCTCAAATTTGCAGTATCATCCTTACCTTCTACCACGATGACTTCTTGAATTTTTATTTTATTCATCCAGCCCAAAAATCCTCATCGCATTATTATAAGTAGCCCTAGCAACCTCTTCACTTGTTAAACCACGAAGCTCAGCAATCTTGTCTACTACGTAACGTGTATAGCCTGTACGATTCTCTCGACCACGTTTGGGAACGGGTGCCAAATACGGTGCATCCGTTTCAACCAGAATCTTATCTAAAGGTAACTTCTGAGCAGCTTCTTGGACATCCAAAGCTTTCCTAAAAGTTACAACACCTGAAAATGAAATCATCATTCCAAGATCAACAAATTTTTGAGCCATCTCTAGGGATCCTGAGTAGGAGTGCATAATCCCCCCACGAGGACCAACACCAACTTCTTTAATAACAGCGTAAGTATCCTCGAGTGCATCACGTGTATGGACAACAAAAGGTAGATTGTGTTTCTTTGACAAAGCTATTTGACGCTTAAAGACATCAATCTGAATCTCTTTAGGATCTTCCATCCAATAATAATCCAAACCGATTTCTCCAAGTGCCACTACTTTGGGATTATCCAATTGTGATACAATCATATCCTCAATTTCCTGAGAATAGGACCCTGCTTCCGTAGGATGCCATCCAATCGTACTATATAGTTGATTATACTTCTCTGATAGTGCTAAAGATTTATCAATTGTTGGCTTATCAAAACCAACAATATTCATTTTAATAACACCTAGTTCAGCTGCAAAATCTATTTCTTCTTGTTCTTTTCCTGCAAAATTATCCACATTAAGGTGGGTATGCGTATCAAAAATTTCAATCATAGGTCTATTATAACAAAAACGAGCGAGCATAGCTCACTCACCTTTTCATTTTATTAAACAAAGAGTCGCATATATTCTATCTTTGTACAACGATTCATTACAATATCCTGTCTATTCGCTTGACGAAGAATAGTCTCAGCCTCCTCATTCTCAAGACCAATTTGACTCCAAAAAACTTTTGCATCTGTCTCAAGAAAATCATAAGCAACATCTGGTAAAAACTCACTTCGTCTAAATACATCAACAATATCAATCGAAAATGGGATATCTTTAAGATAAGCATAAACATGCTCTCCAAGAAGCTCCTGGCCTTCTAGTTTGGGATTTACTGGTATGATACGATAACCAGCAGCTTGTAGAAAATGAGCAACCTGATAAGATGCTGCCTCCTTGCGATGAGATAAACCAACAATTGCAATCGTCTTTGCCGATTTTAAATAAGATTCTATAACCTCAGCACTAGGATTTTGAAATGAATAAGACATATGACTCTCCTCGTCGTTCGAATAAACTAAAAATAAAAATCCCTAAACGGGACTGTGACAATTAGTTAGCTAAGCTCTGCAACGATAGCTTTAATTTGTTCTTTTGTATGTACACCTGCAACTTGCTTAACAACCTCACCATCTTTTTTGAAGAGTAAAGTTGGAATAGACATGATTCCAAACTTCTGAGCTGTTTCTGGGTTCTCATCAACATCAATTTTAACAATCTTAAGTTCATCTTCTGAAATTTCTTCAGAAAGTTGCTCAAGAATTGGTGCTTGCATCAAGCAAGGCCCACACCAAGTTGCCCAAAAGTCAATCAAAACGAGTCCTTCAGCTGTTTCTTGTTCAAATGTAGCATCTGTTACTACTTGTGTCATATATTCATCCTCCTAGACATTATAAAACTTTTGTAGACTTATTCTATATGATTCTAAAGGCCATTGCAAGAATTTGACACATACATAAAAAATTCTTATCAAATATTAGTCATTACCTATCATAGACATCACTTGCCCACAGGCAGTCTTGGGAGTATAATAATAAAAAACTATAAAAATAGAAATGAGTAAATATGGATAAAGATGCAATGATTACCTATCTCATAGGTGAACTCAAAAAAGAAAATCTAGAATTACATGATTTGATTATCCCAGAAGAACTCGAGGAAAAACAAAAACTTCTCAGAGCACTCTTTAATACACGTAAACCAATGGCAGCATCAACACAATTCTTAACAATCCAAGACCTTTACCTACAAGTTAGAAAAGGGGAAAGAGGATTTGTACAACTCAGTTCGCTCCAGCCCATTCCACAAGATGATCGAATCTCCCTCTGGAAAGGGGATATTACAAGACTCGAAGTAGATGCAATCGTAAATGCAGCGAATAAAACCTTACTTGGATGTATGAAACCACTTCATGATTGTATAGATAACGCTATTCATACATACGCAGGTGTTCAATTACGCCAAGCTTGTTTCGAGCTCATCTTAGAACAAGGATATGAAGAACCCGTTGGCATGGCTAAAATCACCCCAGCTTACAATCTTCCTTCTGCCTTTGTCATCCATACAGTAGGTCCAAAAATAGTAGACCAGCCGACACAAATTGATGAAGATCTTTTAGCAAAAAGTTATCTTTCAGTATTAGCACTAGCTGAGAAAAATAACATTGAATCAATTGCTATACCATGTCTATCAACTGGAGATTTCAATTTTCCAAAACAGGAAGCTGCCAAAATCGCCATTCAAACAGTCAAAACCTTTATTGACGAGTCAAGTATAATAAAAAAAGTAATATTTAACGTATTTGATGATGAAAATTTAGCAATTTATCAAAAACTCCTTGCCGAATAAAAGAAGAAAATCGATTTGATTTTCTTCTTTTTTATTTCATAACTGAATGCTCTTTTAAAAGATTAAAAAATGACGAATAATCTCTTTTAAGATTGACAAAACCACCGTCCTTAGACAAGAAACTATGTTCAGAAACAGCTGTACAAACAAGGATTCCGTTTTGATTTACCATATTGTATACAAAAGTAAGTTTAGCAGATTTAACTCTTTTAACATTAATCTCGATAGAAATTACATCTGCAAAAGTAGAAGTAGCTTTATAGTCACAGGAAATTGAAGTAACAGGAGAGATAATTCCCTCCTCTTCAATTTTTTCATAAGGCCAACCTATCTCTCTTAGAAAAAAAGTTCTCGCCTTTTCCATCCATCGAACATAATTAGAATGATGAGTAATACCCATTCGATCTGTTTCATAATACTGGACCTCGTGTTTACAAATAAACATAAGAACCTCCATAAAGACTAAGAAATAAAATCTAAAATATCATCCTCAGAAAGAGAAGAGTCACATACAACCTTAGCAGCACCGTTTTCTGAAACAAAGAGAGCAGGAACTGTAGCAATACCATATCTTTTACGTAAAGCTTGAATATCTTCTAATTCTTCACTATTTTCGCTATTAATATAGAAAATAGTAAGATTTGAATTACGTGCCACATTTGATAATTTAGGTTCAAAAAGTTGACAATATGGACAAGAAGGACGTCCAATAAATAAAATAAATTTTTCAGCTGTATCAATATTCTCCTTAGCCGAAGAAACAGAAATAGGTGTAAAAGCAGATGCAAAATTTGACATAGAATACCTCTCAATTTAAAATATAGTATTATCATATCTGAAATTTAAACTTTTAACAAGTAAATAACTTAACAAAAAAAGCTAGACCTAGGTCTAGCAATGAGAATTATACTCCGCCAGTAGGACTCGAACCTACGACATCATGATTAACAGTCATGCGCTACTACCAACTGAGCTATGGCGGATA
>NZ_JACLQS010000024.1:0-16956 GCF_016648815.1 Streptococcus sp. 9.1
TCTTTTTGTATGTTCAGAGTGATGAAAACACGCTTCCTAAAGTTAATAAAGTTTCTAAAACCGAAGCCCAGACGTTTGATGTCTTTGATAAGCTTATTGGTCCCCTCCAATTTTGCATTTGAGTAATGTGTTTCTAGTGCGTTTTTGATGTATGGTTTGTGTCTAAGGAAGGTCAAGCATAATTAAGATAAGAAAGAGAAACGATATGAAAACCACAATTTTTACATTTCACCCTCAATTAAAAACGGGCTCACGCATTAATAAAGAACTGGCAACAGCTGCTGCTGGAGCTGGTTATGACGTGCGAGATATGTACCAACTGTATCCCAATTTTGACATTGATGTCAAAACGGAGCAAAAGATTCTAGAGGTAAGTGATCGCATTGTACTCCAGTTCCCAATTTATTGGTACCAAACGCCAGCCCTCATGAAACAGTGGTTTGACGTTGTTTTTGAATACGGTTGGGCCTATGGTTCGAATGGTACTGCCTTACAAGGCAAGGAAGTCATGTTGGTAGCTAGTTTTGGAGCTGGGCAAGATGACTACACGAGAAACGGCCGCTTCCATGTAACAATTGAAGAGATTTTAAAGCCTATCACTACGATTCAGTATTTGACAGTTCTAACATTTCTGGAACCTCTTATCATAACTGGTACTTTAAACATGGATCAAGAGTTATTATCAAATAAAGTAAATAAATACCTACAAATAATATAAATAAGACATATCAACCCTCTATAAATGGAATATACTTTATTATTTTTCTGTTTCAAACAATAAAGCATCAATCAATATACTTGAATACTAGTGGATATTATTGAGTATATTTCATATTGTCCAATTAGGACAATACATAAAATTTTTCCTGTTTTTCCTCTATACTTTTCCTTAGGAGAAAGATTGATGTACCGACGTTTAAGGGATTTGAGAGAAGACAATGATTTCACTCAAAAATTCGTTGCCGAAAAACTTTCGTTTACTCAACGATATTCAGGAAAGATAAGAAGCATCTGAGGTCAAACTCAGATGCTTCTTTGATAGTTATTACATTTAGAATGAATCATGTTTAAAATGTTGCTGATATATTTGCCTATTCTAAGTTTAAATCTTTTTTCATTTCCATTTTAAGATTTTTGATGAAGACTTGGTCACCGAAGGCTTTGGCTAGTACGGTGGCTGTATGATAGAGCTCTGTTGCTTTATCTTTATTGTTCTCATAGAAGAGATAGTATTTTGCTTCAAAAACTATGATACCTGGTTGATAGGAATGTTGCATACATGAATGCATAATCTTATACAATTTATCTACAACAGATTTCATGTCTTTATAGTCATGATGCATGACGTAAATCCAGATTGCAGTTTTTCTATTGTTGGAATGCTGATTTATCAAGGAAAGCTTGCTATAATAGGAGATGAATAGAAGTTACTTAACGAGATAAAGTTTTTCCTTTTTCTAAATGGTTGGTTTAAGGTTGTCAGTATAGTATAATAATACTAAATGATAAAGTAGGAGAGGACGATGAAGATTTTAGCAATCAATCCTATTTCGTTTAAAAAAAGAATGATTGAATTTCTATTCGATTATCTTTTTATTATAGCTTATTTAGCTCTTCTGTTTTTAGGTTCTATGCTTATATACATTATTTTTTTTAATGGCGTCCCAGAGTTTACAGAAATTCAGTCGCAGTGGCTTGTATTTTTCACCTCTGTTTTGCCAATCACGCTCCTTTTCACATTCTTGGATTATGCAAAAAATGGCAGTTTTGGAAAGGCAAAAGCGGGACTTCAACTGGTCTACCAGAAAAAAACAGTTCAGGCTAGCTTGATCAGAAATACCATTAAATTTTTACCTTGGCAAATAGGTCATATGGGCACGATTCATGGTTTCTATAGTAATTTTGATGTATTGTCCATTATCCTCTCTATTTCGGGGACTCTCCTCGCAGTTTCCTTACTGGCAATGACGATGTTTAGAAAAGATAAGAGACATCTTGGCGACCTGCTAGCACATACGCAAGTGCAACTAAAAGAAGAATAGGGTAGAGATTGTTTATCCTATCCTTAAAGAAAAAGACAAACATAGTTAGGAAGTATTTGTATGAATGAGACTGTTGAGTTTACAAATCTTTGTATGGTAAGAGACGGCGATAGAGTTCTTGTTATTGATCGTAAAAAAAAGGACTGGCCAGGCATAACCTTTCCTGGTGGTCATGTCGAAGCGGGAGAATCATTTACGGAAGCAGTAATCCGTGAAGTGAAGGAAGAAACTGGCTTAAGGATTGCTTCTCCCCGGATTTGTGGAATGAAAGATTGGGTAGAAGACGGCATTCGTTATGTAGTTCTCTTTTATAAGACAGAAAAGTTTGACGGAGAATTAATATCCTCTGAAGAGGGGGAAGTCTGGTGGGAGGACCTGAAAGAATTGCCAAATCTAGACCTCTCTCTAGATATGGAGGATATGCTTCGTATCTTTCTTGAAGAAGACCTGTCTGAATTTTTCTACTACCAAGATGGAGAAGACTGGAAGTACGATTTAAAGTGAATTTGGATACTGATTCTTTTAATAATTAACTTGATAACTTTTTTTAGCAGTTAACCCAATGGTTGGCTGTTTTTCTTTGTCATAAATAAAAAAATAAAAATTCGTCATCAATCCTGAGTTGACTTCTTAAAATGTTATAATGAGTGATATAAAACCGTATTTAAAGAAATTGAAGTAGATAGAGGAGTTGTTCAATGTCAAACTTGAATGAAAATTTGCGCATTGTCAGTGTTAGAGAAATGATGGTAGAAAGGTTAGCGATTCCTAATTATCAGAGACCGTATCGTTGGGGAACACAATCAGCACTTAGACTGATCACAGATACTTATGAGGCGTTTAAGAATAGAATTCCAGAATATCGAATGGGGTCTGTTGTACTCCACAGAGAAAACATAAATGACGCATCTTCTAAACTTAATATTGTCGATGGCCAGCAGCGCTTAACAACTCTTTCTATTCTTTTATTTGTGGTGTATGAGATACTTCAAGAGGCATCATATGCTAATCTTTCATCCTTGCTGAATGAGGAATATAATGAACTATCTAGAGAAGCGATCGTGCATAATTTCCAAATCATCAAGCGCAAGCTAAGAGAGTTTGACGGACAAGAAGTTAAAAAGTATGCTGATTATCTTCTTGATAACTGTTCTTTGGTAAAGATTATCACGAATGATGAGCAGGAAGCTTTTCAATTTTTTGACTCCCAGAATTCTCGTGGGAAGGCTCTTTCACCACACGATTTGTTGAAATCTTATCATTTACGAGAAATGAACGATGAATCTGAAAGTGATAAGATTGAGATCATACAAGCTTGGGAAAATAAAAATCAAAGCGAACTGGAGGATCTCTTTGCAGACAATCTCTTCCCCTTAGTGAGATGGTATAAGAACAAAAATGGCCTTCATTATTCTACTAAAGATATTCAAACTTTTAAGGGAATTAAACCTTCGAACCCCCATCATTTTGCGACTTATGCTAAAGCCTCTCATCTTTATGTGGAACGTTTTAATGCTGACAAAGTGTATGAGCTAACAACTGGAACTCCTTTGAATCAATTCCAGTTAACCCAACCCTTGATTGCGGGAAAGAGATTCTTTTCATACACCTTGCATTATGCCAACCTCTATAGAGAAATTGTGAACTTGGTCGATAGTAGCTTTAATGAAGAAAAGGTCATAAAAAACGGAACTGGTGATCTCTATGTTTATAATCTCTTTATAAATATTTTGATGTTCTATGTCGACAAATTCAGTATGAAGGAATTGACACCTGCAAGATTGTCTTTTCTACATAGATGGGCTTATTCTCTAAGATTGATCATGAAAGCAGTCTATAGAGAATCGGTAAATAAGTACGCACAAGGACAATCAGATCGTATCAATAAGGGATTGAATCTCTTTGCTTTGATTTCTGAAATGCAGGATCCGATAGGGTTGGATACCATTGTTTTAGATATTATCTCAAAGGAAGCTTTCCAGAATTCCAACGTGAATAAAAAACGCTATCAAAAACTCTATGATAAAGTATTTGGAGAGGAGGACTAGTCTAATGAGAAGTGAAAAGTATATTCAACCAGATGAATTGAATGTGGACAATGTTTTTGAAAATGTCAACTATGTCATCCCAATCTATCAACGAAATTACGCATGGAGAAAAGATGAAATTGAGCAATTGCTAATGGATATTGATGATCTTGACGAAACTAATTCAAGTAAATATTACCTTGGCAGTTTAGTGGTCAATCAAGTCCAACCTCGAGTTTACGAAGTAATCGATGGCCAGCAACGCTTAACTACTTTGTTTTTGCTTCTTCGTTATCTGGATCATCCTTCTGTAGAAAGAAATCCTTTGAAATTTGAAGCTAGAGAAAAATCGAACATCACTCTAGGTGAGATCGAAACTGTAATGGATAGTAAAGAGCCTTCTCTTTATTCAGAAGAGTTAGTAGAAGGATATGAAATAATTAAGAAATATTTCCAGAGCAAAAACGCTAATGATGATTATAAAAAACGGTTTAAAGATAAGTTTTCTACTGTAACAATCATCCGAACCCAGGTTCCTCAAAATATCGATTTGAATCACTATTTTGAGATCATGAATACTCGTGGAGAGCAATTGGAGCTCCATGAAATTGTGAAAGCAAAGATTTTGGGTGCTATCAAGTCTGAAAATGGATTCAGTGAAGAGGACAAAAAAGATAAACTAATTGCAGCTACGATTTGGGATGCTTGTGCACAAATGGACAACTATCTTCAGATGGTTCTCCCAGTAAAAATACGTGAAAAACTATTTAGTGCAAATTGGGATATGCTGAGGGTGGCTGACTTCTCAGATCTTCGTGACATTTTTAATGCAGAAAATAACAGTGATGAGACTCAATTTACCTTAAAAACTATCTTGCAAGCGCCGGATCCTACTGTGTCTAATCAAATTGATGATAGGGAAGAAGAAAATGAACGGTTTGAGTCTATCATTAACTTTCCAAATTTTCTTTTGCAGGTCAATGAAGCCATGGAGATGACTGAGACGGATCGTGATAGTGGATTAGATGATAAGCGATTCCTTGACTTATTAAAGGACAGATGGGCTAGTAAAGAAAAAGCCTTGGAGTTTATCTATGCTCTTTTGAAGTATCGGTATCTATTTGATCGTTATATTATTAAAAGAGAATATATCGGTGAATACAAGGTCGAAGGGAAATGGTCTTTACAAAAGCTCGTCATGTATGAGGATAAAAAGGGGAGAAAACCATCCTATAAATCTACTTTAGACTCAATGGATCAAGAAGAAGGAACGGATAATCAACAATTACGACTCCTAGAATCTTGCCTGCGCGTGACCTATACTTCCCCTAAGACCATGCACTGGATTGCTAGAGTCTTGACGAATGTGAATAAAGAGCAAGATGGCAAACTCCTTATCCCTACCTTAGAAAAGTATTGCTGCCAAAAAATTGAATCTTCAGATTATCGAAATCGAAGTGGATTTGGTATCGATCGGATTGTCTTTACTTATTTGGATTATCTGTTGGCGAGGGATAGAGCATCTGAATTTAGCAATTTCCAATTCCAGTTCAGAAATTCTATCGAACATTTCTTCCCTCAGCACCCTATTAACGCTGATAATTCAGTGACTGTTGAAAATAGAGATCTGTTGGGGAATCTTGCTCTCATCACTGTTTCAGCCAATTCAAAGTTTTCGAATCGGTTTCCAATTGAGAAGGTTGAGCATTTTCCAAATATAATAGAGCAAAGTCCCAAGTTGAAGGCGATGAGTGACCTGCTCAAGAAATATGATCGAAAATGGGATAATAACAGTGTCAAAGAGCACAATGCTAGCATGCTCAGTCTATTAGAAACGGAGATAGAAAAGTACAAATAAGTGTTGATCTTTTCAAAATAGTGAAAAGCTAAAAATTATAGGAAAGAAGAAAACTGTAAAGTAGAAATTGCAGTTTTTCTTTTTGATAAATTGTAAAATATAGTGCAACAAAAAAACTCATAGCGTTTCATTGGTGTAAACTGTAAGTAACCACACAAACAGAACCCGAGGAAAAACTATGAGCTACTCCCATCTTACCATAACCGACCGAATAAAGATAGAAACTTACTTGGATTTAGGTTTGAAATCTTGCCAAATTGCAAGTAAACTTGGTGTCCATAAGTGTACCATTTCAAGAGAGTTAAGACGATGCCAAAATGGTTATTCCGCCGTCTGAGCACAGGAACAGTACGACCACAGGGCTAAGCAAAAGGGTCGGAAGTCTTGTTTGACACCAAAGTTGAAAAAGAAAATTGAGAAGGGGTTAAAAGCCTCTTGGTCACCTGAACAGATTTGTGGTCGCTATCAGCTTGAACAAAAGCCAATGGTAGCTTTTAAAACCATCTATAATTGGCTCTATGCTGGTTTGATTGATCTGGATTTAAGCGTCCTGCGCCGAAAGGGAAAAAGTCGACAGCCCAAAGAAACACGTGGGACATTTAGGATTGGCACGTCGATTGCCAAACGTCTTAAAGAGGTCAGGAATCGTGAGACTTTTGGCCACTGGGAGCTCGATACTGTGGTGTCTTCCAGAGGCAAAAGTAAGGGCTGTTTAGCGAACTTTCTAGAGCGAAAAACTCGTTTTTACTTAGCTTTCAAGATACCAGACAGAACAGCCAAATCCATGTTTTCAGCCATCGAACAACTTTGTAAGCTATTTCCAAAAGAGGCTCTTAAAACCTTCACTTCAGACAGGGGAAAAGAGTTTGCCTGCTATCCTCTGGTAGAGAACTTAGGAATTTCCTTTTTCTTTGCGGACGCCTATTCATCCTGGCAGAGAGGAAGCAATGAAAACGCAAATGGCTTACTAAGAGAATATTTCCCAAAGAAAACAGATTTAGCCGCTATCTCTGAGGAGGCTTTGAACAAAGCCTTATATGATATCAATCACAGACCGCGAAAATGTTTAGCTTACAGAACTGCTTGTGAAGCTCTAGAGGATGAGTTTGACTAAATGTTGCACTTATTCTTGCAATTTATCATTTTTAATCGAAAAATGAATCTTTCGGGTGGGTTCTGGATGAAGGAGTGCTAGCCTTTTGATTTTACTGGCTGCTTTTACCTAGCCTTTTGGGATTCTTAGGGATTGCTATTGTAACCATTGGTATTATTGGAAATAGCCTACTAACAGGCTCAGATTTAGCATAAGCAAGAGACTTTCGAATGGCAAATTCGGAAGTTTTTCATTTATATGAAAAATATTACAGAAAAAGATGGCATTTTCAGATTATAGTGCTATAATGATATTAAAAGTAAGCGTTTACCTTTTTAATGTAAACCCTAAAGATATTTCCGGAAACTTTGATAGGCTTATTAATAAAGGCGAATGTATTGACTTTGAATTTTTATGAAAACTGAGTTAACATTTAATGTTGCTCTAAAGAAGGAGAAGAGTCATGAATGATACTGTTTGTAAAAATTGGTTTATGCGTAAAAGTGGGAAGACATGGGTCTATGGCTGTGCCTTGGTAAGTTTTGCAGGCTTGGCCCTGGCTGGTCCTGTATATGCGGACCAAGTGGAACAGGCAACTGTGAGCCCAATACCTCAGGAGGTGGTAGCTCAGACTGATCATCAAGTTGCTCCTCAAGCGGAGCTTGCTCCTAGCACGACCAAAGAAGTCCCCCAAGTGATAGAGCCTAGCCCGTCTCTTGTTTCCGAATCTACTAAAACAGCTCAAGAGAATCCCACTCAGCCTAGTCCTAATCAGCCAAAAGAAGTCCAAACACAGGCTAGTGAGGCTGAGAAAGTACCTAACCAAACGCAAGAAGCTGATTTGAACCAGACTAGTCAAGAAACGCCAGTTGAAACCAATAGTACAAGTCCTGTTCATGTGACAGAAGATAAAACGGATTTGCCTAATAATGAAGCAGTTACCAATCTTGAAGGGATGACCGCAGATCAAAATGGTCACTGGGAAATGAAGGCTGATGGCATTCATTCAGAAGCCAAAGACAAGGGAGACTCTTTCCTTTATTCTAAATCTGAAGGTAAAAATTTTGTTTATTCTACGGATGTGACCTTCAAGGAAGTTGGTGGTGCAGCTGCCCTCATTTTCCGTGGCAACAATGATAGCAGTGACAAAAATATGTACGGGGTCAATGTGGACTCTGGGAACCATAAGGTTAAGTTTTGGCGTTGGGTCAATAATCAGGATATTCAACTTGTAGATGAAAAAGATGTGACACCAACTGCTGATGAAACCTATAATCTTAGAGTAGTTGCGGCTAATCAATGGCTATCTTACTATGTCAATGATGTGCTTGTCGCAAGTACAGGCGATTCTGTTCTTCAAAAAAGTGACAAGGGCCAACCTCAAGTTCTTCCAGAAGGTTATTTTGGACTTCTTAATTGGAATGCCAATGTTATTTTCAAAAACACCCGTTATGTCAATCTTGACGATGAGAGTCTTCCTTTGATTGACAATCTCGTAGTGACTTCAAAGACAGGTTCCGTTGAAAAACAAGCCCAATTCTTCTCCGAAGAACCGCTTCATATTCAATATGTGGGACACAATGCTGAGACAGTAGGCTTTGACATCACTAAGCATAATCCAAATGCTGTCATTAAGGTTGAAGATGCCAAGGGAAATGTTTACACAGATATTTCTCAATTGCCAGTGGCTGTCGATGCCAATTACTTTACCATTGAAAGTAGTGTGACCGATTCGCTTGGCCGTCCTGTGACCTTGACCTACCGTGTCAATATCCATCGCAGGCAGAGTGATGATGTCTATTACAACGAGCTTTACCGTGATCAGTATCATTATTCTGTTAAGGATGGCTGGGCTAATGACCCTAATGGCTTGGTCTTCTACAAGGGACGTTATCATCTCTTCTATCAATTTTACGATGATACCAAATGGGGTCCAATGCACTGGGCCCATGCGACTAGTCGAGATTTGCTTCATTGGGATGAGGAGCCGATAGCCTTCTATCCAGATGCAACAGGTCACATGTTCTCAGGCTCTGTCGTGGTTGATAGTACCAATAGCTCAGGCCTCTTCAAATCTTCGGAGGGTGGTCTGGTAGCTATTATCACTTCGAATGGTAATGGGCAACGGATTGAAATCGCCTATAGTGAGGACGAGGGTAGAACTTGGCAGAAATATGACAAGGTGGTTGCTGACTGGTCTCAAGATCCTCTTCAAAACCAAGATTTCCGTGACCCTAAGGTCTTTCGCTGGGATAACCAATGGTTTATGGTCCTTGCTGGTGGTCCACTCCGCATTTATTCCTCACCAGATTTGAAGAACTGGCAGGTTGAAACAACCTATAAGGATTTGCATACAGAATGTCCTGACCTCTATCCAATTGTGGCCAATGATGGGGCACTCAAGTGGGTTCTCTCACGTGGTGGTCGTTCTTACAAGGTTGGAGACTTTAAACAAGTGGATGGTAAGTGGGCCTTTGTAGCTGATGAAGTTTACCAAGACCATGATGAAATCATGAATTTTGGTAAGGATTCCTATGCTGCCATGACTTATTATGTGCATGATTTTGGGACAGCTGACCATCCAAACATCCCTCAATTGACTGAAATCAACTGGATGAACACTTGGGAAGATTATTGCAATCTGGTTGCAGATACTGTTGGTCAAAAATTTAATGGTACCTTTAACCTTAACCTTGACCTTGGTTTGGTTAAATCAGGCGACCGTTACCTCTTAACACAAACACCTGTTAAGGCCTATGAAAGCCTTCGTGATACAGATAATGCCCAGTATTTTGAAAATGTTAGAGTAGCTTCTGACAATGAACTGCTTAAAGATTTCTCAGGTGACACTTATGAAGTGGTTTCTCACTTTGTACCAGGTAAGGACACGACAGCAGTTGGATTTAACCTTCGCGTTGGCGATGGTCAAGCTACAAAGGTCGTTTACGATTTAACCAAGGAAACTTTGTCTATTGACCGTAGCCAATCTGGTACAATCCTTTCAGATGCCTTTGCTAAGGTGAATAGCCAACAAGTGACTCGCAATGAAGATGGTTCTATTGACTTGCATCTTTATGTGGACCGTGCGAGTGTGGAAGTCTTTGCTAAGGGTAATACGGTGGCAGGTGCTAACCAGATTTTCCCAAGTCCAAGAGCCGTTGGAGCAAGTGTCTTGGTTGAAGGTGGTCCAGCTAAAGCAAACATTGCTATTTATCCAATTAAGAGTACTTGGACTGACAAGAAGGAAGTCACTAAGGCCGTTGCCATGAACACCATAGTTGCAGGTGACTTGACCCTCGAAGTTGGTCAAAGTAAGGACTTGCAGGTTTACCTGGCACCAGCTTCTGAAGAGCAAGATGTGAGTTGGACAGTTAGTGATCCAAGTTTGGTGACATTCACTGAACATGACAATAAACTTTCTCTCAAAGCTCTTCATAAAGGTCATCTCACTGTCACAGCAACCTCAGTTGAAAATCCTTCATTGAGTAAGACTTTTAAGATTGCCATCACTCTCAATAATTTTGCGACCAACCTTAAAGGTTTGAAAGCTGTCACTGGTAATTGGTATATTGATGACGATACCCTTTACGACAGCAATGTCAGTGCCAATGACTTCTTCATGGCCTATGAAAGTAATGGCTTCAAGCAATTTGACTATGATATCGATGTCAAATACCAACATGGTTTGGTCAACCTCTTTGTAGCTGCGGAACGTGAAGAACCAGGTCGTGCCTACTCTGTCCAATTTGCTGACAATGATACTGTTCGTCTCTTCCGTTTTGGAGGTGAAACCATCGCTGAAGCTCATTTGGATAAGGCCATCAATGACGGTCAGTACCACCATGTCAAGGTTGAAAAGGGCAAGGACACCATGACAGTCTATGTCGATGGTAAGGAAGTGCTCCATCATCAATTTGATGCTGTGGATAATTACTTCAATCAAGCCCATGTAGGTGTCGGTCTTTGGGATGGAGCAGTAGAATTCAAAAACTTCTTCGTTACTGAAAAAATGACGAAAACAAGCAGTGACACCACTGACGAACCAATCAAATCTGATCCTCAGCCAGACCCTAGTCCAGAACTAAGTCCGGAAAATAAACCGGATGAACCTGAGCATCAACCTGAGGTTGCTCCAGAGCCTGGACCAACTGGACAAAATAATAGCTATGACAATACAAGTACAGTACCAAATCCATCTCAGGATAATACTGATAAGCAAGAAGAAAATAAGACTCCAGTGGAAACACCTAAGACTGTCACTCCACTAGTTGAGAACCTCCTCAAAAAATTCAACGCATTTAGTCTCTCAACCTTCCTTGCAAGTATTGCCAAAGAAACATGGCACTTTTTGACAAAATGGCTATTTAGCTAAGATCAAAACGTTGAGAGGGCTATGGAAGAAGAAAAAACTTAGAAGTATGAGTGCTTCTAAGTTTTTTTGTGATTATTCTAAAAAATCATCCAAAGATTTCTTTTGCTAATGCTTTTCCTTTCGGAGTTGCTGCTAAGCCACCTTCAGCAGTTTCACGGAAGGCAGTTGGCATAGCTGAACCGACCTGATACATAGCATCAACTACCTGGTCGACTGGAATGGCAGATGTGATACCTGCCAAGGCCATATCGGCAGCTACTAGGGCAAAGCTTGCTCCCATAGCATTACGTTTGACACAAGGAACTTCGACCAATCCGGCTACTGGGTCGCAAATGAGTCCCAACATATTTTTTAGTACAAAGCAGATGGCCTGGCTAGCTTGGAAGGGTGTTCCACCAGCAGCTATTGTAATAGCGGCAGCAGCCATAGCAGAGGCAGAGCCAACTTCGGCCTGACATCCTCCCTCTGCTCCAGAAATTGAGGCGTTATTTGCGATGACTAGACCAAATGCGCCAGCAGTGAAGAGAAAATCTAATTGTTGTGATTGGCTCAAGCCCAGTTTTTCGATAGCTGTTGTTAGAACAGCGGGCAAACAACCTGCTGATCCAGCAGTTGGTGTGGCACAAACCAAGCCCATCTTGGCGTTAGATTCATTGACAGCCATGGCATTTCTAGCAGCACCCAGAACAGCAGAATCAGCCAGGGTCTTTCCATTTTTGATATAAGCATCCAGCTTGGCAGCGTCTCCCCCAGTTAAGCCTGTCGGTGATTTCTCTGGGGACAAACCAGCCTGAACAGAATCTTTCATCACTTCAAGATTTCGAGTCATAAGAGCTAGAATTTCAGGACGTTCACGTCCAGTTAGCTCTGTTTCTGTGGCAATCATGAGTTCAGCAATGTTGCCTTGATAATCACGGTCAGCTTGTTGAACTAATTCTTCAATAGTGTAAAACATGCAATCCCCCTCTTAGCTGAAAAAGTTGACATTATGTAGATGAGGAATTCTAGCGATTTCATTGACGGCCTCATCACACTGGTGCGAGTCAATTTCTATAATCATAATGGCCTTCTCACCAGCATTTTCTCGAGTGACGGTCATCTGAGCGATATTGATACCATAACGAGATAAAATATCGGTCACAAGAGCAATCATTCCTGGAACATCTTGGTGAACAATAATAAGTGTAGGTGTATTCATTTTGAGGTTGACCGCAAAACCATTGAGCTCAGTCACTTGGATATTCCCTCCACCTATGGAAACACCAGTGGCAGAGATAGTTTTTGTAGCATTTTTTAGTGTAATACGAGTGGTGTTGGGATGCGGCGCATTACTATCTTTGTTGATTTTCCAGTAGACTTTAATGCCTTTTTCGTATGCAATGTCCAGTGCGTGCGGAATGTCAGGGTCGTCAGTCTCCATCCCTAAAATACCAGCTACTAGAGCTACATCAGTCCCGTGACCTCGATAGGTCTTGGCAAAGGAATTAAAAAGTTGAAATTCCACCTCAGTCGGTGTTTCACCAAAAATGGCAGAGACAATTTTTCCAATACGAACAGCTCCTGCAGTATGACTAGAGGAAGGTCCGACCATGACAGGACCGATAATGTCAAAAACGGATTGAAATTTTAAATTTTTCATAACACGCCTCGTTTGATTAATCTTGTATTTTCAGTATACCACGAATTAGAGAGATTCGCTGTTTAAGTAAAAATCTATAGGAATAGTAAAAAAACAACCGACTTTAAGTTTTCTTTAAGGTTCAATGGATATAATTGAAGTCTATTAAGTAAGCAATACTTATTTTTCATAAATCTGAGAGGGCGGCCTGCGGGTCGCCTTTTTGTGTTTGTTTCTTTATATGTAGCTGGATTGTGGTAAAATAGAGCCTAAAGATTTCCAGTTAGAAAGGATATACCATGACCTACACGCATTTGCTTTTCGACCTTGACCACACCCTCCTAGATTTTGACCGTGCTGAAGATTTGGCTTTGACCTACCTTCTTGAAGAGGCTGGGGTGGCTTCACGAGATCTTAAAGTTTACAAGGATCACTATATCCCCATGAATCGTTCCATGTGGGAAGATCTCAATCATGGTTTAATCACTAAGCCGGAATTGCTTCGCACGCGCTTTTCTCGTCTTTTTGAGCATTTTGGACAGGAGGTTGATGGCAGTCACTTAGCTGGCCGTTACCAGCATTTCTTGAGCCAACAGGGGCAGGAGTTGCCTCAGGCCCATGCTTTCTTATCGAATGTTAAAGACCGAGGTCACATGATATATGCAGCAACTAATGGTGTTAGCTACATCCAACGTGGTCGTCTGCAAGCCTCAAGCATCTTGCCATTCTTCGACGATATTTTCATTTCAGATGAAGTGGGTGCCCACAAACCGTCTACTGACTTTTTTGAAAAAATTTCGGATCAGGTAAATGACTTTCATTCCGATTCGGCCCTCATGATTGGTGATAGTCTAACTGCTGATATTCAAGGTGGTAATAATGCAGGAATTGACAGCATTTGGTTTAATCCAAATGGTTTGGTTAATGAGACTCCAGCTGTTCCAACTTATCAAGTCAAAAACTACCAAGAAATTTTGACAATTTTGAGCAAATAGACCACTTTTCAAATTGTATTTACCTATGACTACTAAGAGCTTTTCAGCTCTTTTTTTGCTACAATGAAAGCATGAATGATCTGATTAAACATAAGTTGGAATTGCTCCCAAACAATCCTGGGTGCTATCTCCACAAGGACAAATTCGGCAATATTATCTATGTCGGTAAGGCTAAAAATCTAAAAAATCGTGTGCGTAGCTATTTTCGTGGAAGTCATGATACCAAGACAGAGCTTTTGGTATCTGAGATTGCAGATTTTGAATTTATCGTAACCGAGTCCAATATTGAGGCCCTGCTTTTGGAGATTAATCTTATCCAAGAGAATATGCCCAAATTCAACATCCGCCTCAAGGATGACAAGTCTTATCCATTTATCAAGATTACTAAGGAGCTCTATCCAAGGCTCTTGATTACCCGCCAGGTTAAGAAGGATGGCGGTCTCTATTTTGGTCCTTACCCAGACTCTGGTGCGGCCAATGAAATCAAGAAACTGTTGGACCGTATTTTCCCCTTTAAGAAATGTAAAAATCCCGCCAACAAGGTCTGTTTCTATTACCATATTGGCCAATGTAATGCCCATACCATCTGTCACACCACTGAGGACTATTGGCAAGGTTTGGTTGAGGATGTCAAGAATTTCCTAAACGGTCATGATGATAAAATCGTTAATCAGCTTAAGGCCAAGATGAAGGATATGTCTGACCAGATGGAGTTTGAGCGTGCTGCGGAGTATCGTGATTTGATTGAGGCAGTATCGACGCTGAGGACCAAGCAAAGGGTTATCCGTCAGGACATGCAGGACCGTGATATCTTCGGTTACTACGTGGACAAGGGTTGGATGTGTGTTCAGGTTTTCTTTGTTCGCCAAGGAAAACTCATTCAGCGTGATGTCAATATGTTCCCTTATTATAATGATGCTGAGGAAGATTTTCTAACCTATATGGGTCAGTTTTATCTGGATAGTCGTCATCTCAAGCCTAAGGAGATTTTCATTCCAGGAGACATTGATCAAGAGTCTGTCGAAGCTCTAGTTGGAGATGAGGTCAAGGTCTTTAAACCTCAACGTGGCGAGAAGAAGCAGTTGGTTAATCTGGCGACGAAAAATGCCCGTGTCAGTCTGACTCAAAAATTTGATCTTCTTGAAAAAGATATAGCCAAGACCCAAGGAGCCATTGAAAATCTAGGCAAACTCATGGGAATTCCGACACCGGTTCGCATCGAGTCCTTCGATAACTCTAACATCATGGGAACGAGCCCTGTATCCGCCATGGTCGTCTTTGAGAATGGAAAACCCAATAAAAAAGAGTACCGCAAATACAAGATTAAGACGGTTGAAGGGCCTGACGATTATGCCAGCATGCGTGAGGTCATTCGTCGACGTTATAGTCGTGTCAAACGCGATGGGCTAACACCACCAGATCTTATTATCATGGATGGTGGTCAAGGACAGGTCAATGTGGCCAAGGATGTCCTACGCAATGAATTGAATCTTTCTATCCCAGTTGCGGGGCTTCAGAAAAATGACAAGCACCAAACCAACGAATTGCTCTTTGGGGACCCCTTGCAGGTCATTGATTTGCCACGGCAATCCGAGGAATTTTTCCTTCTTCACCGTATCCAAGATGAAGTTCACCGTTTTGCTATCACCTTCCACCGTCAAGTTCGTAGTAAAAATAGTTTCAGCTCCAAACTTGATGGCGTGGAGGGCCTTGGACCTAAGCGCAAACAAAAACTTCTCAAACACTTCAAGTCTATGACAGCTATCCAAAAAGCTACTGTTGAGGACATCCAAGCACTTGGCATTCCAGAAAAAGTAGCAGAGGCTCTGTTAGATAAATTAAATGATAACAATTAAGTTAGACTTTTCAAGTAACTCAGAAAAACTTGGTAGGGTGATTGATAATTCAATGATTTCCTAGGAATTCTATTTCTTGAGAGTGGGACAGAAATCGGTAATTCGTTAGAATTCGATTTCGTCGTCCCACCTCCGCACAGTTGAGTAGGGCAGTAAAAGCTGATGAAATCAGCGTAGTAGAGCCCACTCAACCACTGCGTCTTGCTCGACAATCCAAAAACAATAAAGAGGCTAGGACTTTTGTCCCAGCCTCATAATTTTGAGAAATATTAGTAAAATCCATTTGATGTCGAGAAAGAGAATGACAAACAAGTGATTGTCTTGCCTGAAGAGACGAAGGAACGGATAACGGGTGATTTGTTTGAGGGACTTTATCGGAAACGACAGATTGGATTTGGAAAACTCTTCAAGACTATCAAGAAAGAATTAGACTTAGATGATGTCGAAGATGGTAATCTTGTTCAGACTGGAGAGGATAGTCAAGAAGTATCGCGAGGTCAGGAAATTGTAGCCGTTTGGAATTGGCAGAGAAAGAATTATTTTTTACAGTTACTAAGAAATATGTTAGTCAGTTTTATTATTAGATGTATTTAATTTGCTGTAGTAATTGACAATTACGGCTGATAAGCATCCAAAAAAAATAAGTCCATATACAGTTAAAAAGACGCTAGTAATACGTCCGATTAGAGTAGTAGCTAGTATATCTCCGTAACCTACTGTTGTTGATGTGACAAAAGCATACCATAGTCCATCCCAGTAATTACTTATTTGAGGTTCAACTAATAAAAGTATTCCTCCTGAAATAAAAATAAAACTTACAAAACTTATCAAAAATTGAGTAAAACCTGTAACTTTTATAATATGAAATAGAGTATTTAAACGTTTCATTTGGTTCTCCTTTGTTATAGTGTTAATGAAAATTATAGCATACAAAAAGTGTCTAAATATGTATTTTAGACACTTTTTATATTAATTTTATGTGACTTTAAGTCCGTTTCGCTCCCAAGGTGCGAAACAAATAAACCACCCGCTATGCGGGTGCGCATCGAAGGTTATACCGTCATAACAAAAAAACTCCAAACGAGTTACAATATA
>NZ_JACLQS010000025.1:0-13033 GCF_016648815.1 Streptococcus sp. 9.1
GTATTAATAAAGTAAGTTAAAAATTATAAAATAAATGTTTTGAGCTCTAATCATATAAGTTTAATTATTTTCCAAGATTTTCATTTTGAGTGATAATCTCTCGATTATTAGAAAAGTTATGTTATAATGTGATAAAGATTTCTATCAATGGGGTAAAGGTAGAATGGGGCAAATATGTTTTTCAGACGAAATGCAGGTAAATATCGCGAAACAGATCGCGTAACTCGTTTCAAACTTATCAAATCAGGAAAAAACTGGCTTCGGGCAGCAACTGCTAACTTTGGACTTTTCAAAGTTGTTAAAGGAAGTGCAGATGCGCCGTCAGTTTCAGCGCAAAGTGTTGAGGAGAAAACACCAGTTCTCTCAGGTCAAGCATTACTAAAAGGAATTGCGGCTGCGAGTGCATTGGCTGGAGGTGCAGTTACGACTTACACTGCTCAAGCCGAGGAGATGACAAGCCCTGCTTTGGAGAGACAGCTAACCGCTAATCAAGATGTGACAGCTAACTCTGACTCAGTTGTGTTGAGTACAGCGTCTGCTTCTGAAGCTTCTGTGGTAGCATCAACAAGTCAAGAGTCTACAAGTTCTTCAGTTGATACCCAAGCTAGCACAGATGCATCTATATCATTATCCCAATCAGTTTCACAATCTGTATCTCAATCGGTATCAGCTGAATTGTCACAAGCTATCTTAGAGTCAGCATCTCTAAGCAAGGAATACTCAACCTCTGAGAGCCAGTCTCACACTGAAAGTGCTAGTGGTTCAAACTCAGATTCAGTTTCTGAATCAGCAACTTCAACAAGTTCAGCTACCTCTGAGACAGCGACTCAAGAAGATGAAAAGACAATCTTAGATCAAAACGTTTCAGAAGCGGAATTGCTCGTTAATATTGCTAAAAATTACCAAGCAAAATTAACAGATGCAGCTGCGAAAGCTGAAATCCAAACAGCTATTGCGTCAGTTCAGGAAGAAGTTGCCAAATCAACAACCTTGCTTGCTGCATCAGCATCAAATGCTGCTTACGCAGAACAACGTGAGCGTCTTGGTGAAGCCGTTGAGGGTATGATGACCAAGATTACAAATGCAGGTTTCAACGGGAATTCTACAGTAAATGGTAGCCCTGCTATTACTTCAAACCTTAACCTTGCGACTGGTGAAACTAAGGTTTATATAGGAAGTGGAACAGATACGGTTTATAATGTCCCAATCTATTATAAATTGACAGTGAAAAACGATGGAAAGAAACTCACATTTGTCTATAATATTTCATATGATAATCCAGCAACCTCGACAATCGAGAAACATACAAAAATAGGATATAACCACACACTATATAATACTGGAACAGGTGCGAATTCGACACAACCAATGTTTACACTTGGGAAAGGTTTGGGTACACCATCAAGTGTAACAAGTTATCTTACCGATTCTTCAGGGGCTAGATTTACAAATAACAATAGGCTTAGAGATAATACTACTCCTATTGATGCCAAGAATCCTGGATATACATGGGCAAATGGTGCACAACTAACCGGCTACTTTGCAAGACAAGGCTATGGATTAACCTCAACGTGGACTGTTCCTATCAATGGTGAAGATACTTCCTTTACCTTTACACCTTATGTAGGTGCGGACGATGATCCTACTTTTACTAACTATTTAAATGGTAAAATTGTTGAATCAGATACTACTAGTCAATCCCGTAGTCTCTCACAAAGTTTATCTATTGTTCAGTCCACGGTAGTTTCAAATTCTGTCTCTAAGAGTCAGGCTACTTCGAAGTCAGTTTCGCAATCTCTTTCGACAGTGGCCTCAGAATCGATTAGAAAGTCAAATGAAACTAGCAGATCTTTATCCACTAGCGAATCATTGCGGACAAGCTTATCCCAGAGTCAATCTACAAGTCATCGAATATCACAATCGGTGAGTACAAGTTCTTCATTGAGTGCATTTAATTCGCAAAGTTTATCAAGCTCAATAAGTCAATCAACGAGTCAGCGACTATCACAATCAGCAAGTACAAGTTCTTCATTGAGTACATCAAGATCGCAAAGTCTTTCTAGTTCGATAAGTCAATCTTTATCGACGAGTGCAAGTAGATCTGCTAGCGCCTCAGCTCGAATAAGCTTGTCACAGAGTCAATCAACGAGTCAGCGACTATCACAATCAGCAAGTACAAGTGCTTCATTGAGTACATCAAGATCGCAAAGTTTGTCTAGTTCGATAAGTCAATCTTTATCGACAAGTGCAAGTAGATCTGCTAGCGCCTCAGCTCGAATAAGCTTGTCTCAGAGTCAATCAAAGAGTCAGCAAATGTCTGAGTCAGCAAGTGCGTCAGCTTCAGCAAGTGCGTCAGCTTCAGCAAGTACTTCAGAGTCAGCAAGTGCGTCTGAGTCAGCAAGTGCCTCGGCTTCAGCAAGTGCTTCAGAGTCAGCAAGTACATCAGAATCAGCAAGTACTTCAGAATCAGCTTCAGCAAGTGCGTCAGCGTCAGCAAGTGCGTCAGCCTCAACAAGTACATCAGAATCAGCAAGTGCGTCTGAGTCAACAAGTGCCTCGGCTTCAGCAAGCGCCTCAGCGTCAGCAAGTACTTCAGCCTCAGCAAGTGCGTCAGCCTCAGCAAGTGCGTCAGCCTCTGTAAGTGCATCAGAATCAGCGTCAGCATCTGAGTCAGCAAGTGCGTCAGCCTCAGCAAGTGCGTCTGAGTCAGCAAGTGCCTCGGCTTCAGCAAGTGCTTCAGAGTCAGCAAGTGCTTCAGAATCAACAAGTACTTCAGCCTCAGCAAGTGCTTCAGCCTCAGCAAGTACATCAGAATCAGCAAGTACTTCAGAATCAACAAGTGCATCAGAATCAGCAAGTGCTTCAGCCTCAGCAAGCGCCTCTGAGTCAGCAAGTGCGTCAGAGTCAGTAAGTGCGTCAGCCTCAGCAAGTACATCAGAATCAGCAAGTGCTTCAGCCTCAGCAAGTGCGTCAGCCTCAGCAAGTGCATCAGCCTCAGCAAGCGCCTCAGCTTCAGCAAGTGCTTCAGCCTCAGCAAGTGCTTCAGCCTCAGCAAGTACATCAGAATCAGCAAGTGCGTCAGCCTCTGTAAGTGCATCAGCCTCAGCAAGTGCGTCAGCCTCTGTAAGTGCATCAGCCTCAGCAAGTGCGTCAGCCTCAGCAAGTGCGTCAGCCTCTGTAAGTGCATCAGCCTCAGCAAGTGCGTCTGAGTCAGTAGGTGCCTCGGCTTCAGCAAGTGCGTCAGCCTCTGTAAGTGCATCAGAATCAGCAAGTACATCAGAATCAGCAAGTACTTCAGAATCAGCAAGTGCATCAGAATCAGCAAGCGCCTCTGAGTCAGCAAGTGCGTCTGAGTCAGTAAGTGCGTCAGCCTCAGCGTCAGCATCTGAGTCAGTAAGTGCATCAGAATCAGCAAGTACTTCAGCCTCAGCAAGTGCGTCAGCCTCAGCAAGTGCGTCTGAGTCAGTAAGTGCATCAGAATCAGCGTCTGCATCTGAGTCAGTAAGTGCATCAGCCTCAGCAAGTGCGTCTGAGTCAGTAAGTGCATCAGAATCAGCGTCAGCCTCTGAGTCAGTAAGTGCCTCGGCTTCAGCAAGTACTTCAGCCTCAGCAAGTGCGTCAGCCTCTGTAAGTGCATCTGAGTCAGCAAGTGCGTCAGCTTCAGCAAGTGCATCAGAATCAGCAAGTGCATCAGAATCAGCAAGTGCATCAGAATCAGCAAGTGCGTCAGAATCAGCAAGTGCGTCAGAATCAGCAAGTGCGTCAGCTTCAGCAAGTGCGTCAGAGTCAGCAAGTGCCTCAGCCTCAGTAAGTGCTTCAGAATCAGCGTCTGCATCTGAGTCAGTAAGTGCCTCGGCTTCAGCAAGTGCGTCAGAATCAGCAAGTGCGTCAGAATCAGCAAGTGCGTCTGAGTCAGTAAGTGCCTCGGCTTCAGCAAGTGCGTCTGAGTCAGTAAGTGCCTCGGCTTCAGCAAGTGCGTCTGAGTCAGCAAGTGCGTCAGCATCAGCAAGTGCATCTGAGTCAGCAAGTGCGTCAGCATCAGCAAGTGCTTCAGCATCAGCAAGTGCATCTGAGTCAGCAAGTGCTTCAGCATCAGCAAGTGCATCTGAGTCAGCAAGTGCGTCAGCCTCAGCAAGTACATCAGAATCAGCAAGTACTTCAGAATCAACAAGTGCGTCAGCCTCAGCAAGTACTTCAGAATCAACAAGTGCCTCAGCCTCAGCAAGTACTTCAGAATCAACAAGTGTCTCAGCCTCAGCAAGTACTTCAGAATCAGCAAGCGCCTCTGAGTCAGCAAGTGCATCGGCTTCAGCAAGTACATCAGAATCAGCGTCTGCATCTGAGTCAGTAAGTGCGTCAGCTTCAGCAAGTGCGTCAGCTTCAGCAAGTGCGTCAGCATCAGCAAGTGCATCTGAGTCAGCAAGTGCGTCAGAATCAGCAAGTGCGTCAGAATCAGCAAGTGCTTCAGAATCAGCGTCTGCGTCTGAGTCAGTAAGTGCGTCAGCTTCAGCAAGTACATCAGAATCAACAAGTGCATCTGCTTCAGCAAGTACTTCAGAATCAGCAAGCGCCTCTGAGTCAGCAAGTGCCTCAGCCTCAGTAAGTGCTTCAGAATCAGCGTCTGCATCTGAGTCAGTAAGTGCCTCGGCTTCAGCAAGTACATCAGAATCAGCAAGTACATCAGAATCAGCAAGTGCATCAGCCTCAGTAAGTGCGTCAGAATCAGCGTCTGCATCTGAGTCAGTAAGTGCCTCGGCTTCAGCAAGTACATCAGAATCAGCAAGTGCGTCAGCCTCAGTAAGTGCTTCAGAATCAGCAAGTACTTCAGAATCAACAAGTGCGTCAGCCTCAGCAAGTACTTCAGCCTCAGCAAGTGCGTCAGCCTCAGCAAGTGCGTTTGAGTCAGTAAGCGCCTCAGCCTCTGTAAGTGCATCAGCGTCAGCAAGTGCATCTGAGTCAGCAAGCGCCTCAGCTTCAGCAAGTGCGTCAGCGTCAGCAAGTTCTTCAGAGTCAGCAAGCGCCTCTATTTCGGCTTCTAATTCTGTAATTTCAAGTAAAGGTCAGCCAGCCATTCTATCACTTGAAAGCCTGGATATTGAAAGCGTCATTGCCTCAGATTCTATCAGTACATCATCAAGCGTTTCAGAATCAGAGTCAGCATCATTGAGTGTCTCATTGAGTGAATCACAATCTGCCTCTGTAAGTGCTTCAATTTCTGCAAGTGAGTCTGTATCGTTGAGTGAAGTACAAAGTGCAAGTGTGTCTGTGTCAGAATCAGCAAGCACATCTGCGTCAGCGTCATCGAGCGCATCCGCTTCAGTATCTGAGTCAGCTTCTACATCAGCATTCTTGAGTGCCTCTGAAAGCACAAGTGCTTCAATAAGTATTTCAACATCATTGAGTACTTCAGCAAGTCTTTCAACCTCTGCCTCAACAAGTGCTTCAGTGTCTGCCTCATTGAGTGCCTCAGAATCAACTTCTGAAGTGAAAGATCCTAAGCACAAACGTGGTAGCCAAGCGCTTCCTAAGACTGGTGAGGAAAACTCATCATTGTCAATGGCATTTGGTGCTTTGGCAACTGCAACAGGCCTCGCCTTTCTTGCTAAACGTAAGAAAGATGAAGAAGAAAGTGTAGACTTCTAAGTCTTAGTAAGTTTAATCATTATCTTCTAGCGAGATAATCAAATATCCCCTATCGATTAGAGTGATTTCCTAATTGGTAGGGGATTTTTTTAGTCTGATATTCTAAAAATACAAATAGTTTTAATAAGTCTTAGGGTTACCATTATTATCGTATTTTTAGGAGGATGAAAGAAGTGATTAATCGATAGAAAGCAATCTCGAAATGAGATTTTTTGCTTAATTTTATGATAAAATTTAAGGGAGTGTTTTAATCAAAAATAAATGGAGTATATATGTTTTTTAGAAGGAATGAAGGTCAATATCGTGAAACCGATCGTGTGACACGCTTTAAATTGGTTAAGTCAGGGAAGCACTGGCTTCGTGCGGCGACGTCGAATTTTGGTCTTTTCAAGGTGCTTAGAGGAGGCGTGGATACACCGTCTGTTGCTGCCCATCAGGTAGAGGTGGATGCACCTGCTTTTTCAGGTCAGACACTGCTTAAGGGAGTGCTTGCAACGGGGGCCTTGTTAGGTGGTTCTGTTGTGACTCAAGTAGCTCATGCGGATGAAATGACTGATCAGCCGATTTTGGAAAGTGAAGCAGGAGCTAAGACTGATCTCTTGGCTACATCTGATTCCATTGTTCTTGGAAATATGGAGTCTGTGTCCAGTGTTCAAGAGAGTCAAGTAAATAGTCAAGAGTCATCAGAAACTGCGTCAAGTCAGACTTCGGAGGCTTCTTTGAGTGAGTCTCTATCACGCAGCCAATCAGTGTCTGCTTCTGAATTAGCTTCAAAATCGACATCCTTGTCATTGAGTGCCTCGCTTTCTGCTTCCTTGTCAGCTTCATTAACTTCTAAGTCGGAATCAGTAAGTCAGACAGATTCCTCTTCACATAGTCTGTCAGAGAGTACGCTTAGAGAAAGTTCAGAGCATAGTACAAGTACATCTGTTCAGTCAGTTAGCAAGAGTGATAGTAGTAGCGACACTAAAGTAGGGATGTCCCTTGTCATCTCAGAGTCAACCTTGTTAAACGCTTCCTTGACATCTGAAGTGCAAACGAATCGCCAATTATCTGATACGGCGACTGGGCTACTAGCTGCCTCGGTTGTGGCTGATGCTGAGCGTTTAGAACAAGAAAAGCGTCTCAAAGATTTAGCCTTAGACATTTATACCTATAAAGCTCAAGCTGTTGATTTGCCAAATACGGATGTTGCTATTCTCAAGGGAGATAAAGCCTTGGGTGCCATTCGTGTCAGTCTGGCTGATCGTGATAGCGATGTGTCTCCTACGATTAGTCAGGCTCGTCAGGCTAGAAATAGTCTTGCCAATGCGGTGCTTCGTGCGACATCTGGTCAGCGTGATCCTCGTAATGGTTCTCGCATTGATGCTAATAGCAACCTTCGTGCACCCCAGTATAATTTAGGTCCGGCTAACAATGCCTTGATTTCTGTTTATAACTCTGACTACATCAATCATGCTTATAATGTTGTTGAAACCATTCCTACACGAAATAGTATTAAAAGCATTGGCTACGCTTCTGGTAGTGATCGAGTGAATGGCATCAACATACCTCAGACTTCTGCATTGAAAAATAGTGCAGTCGCCTTTAATATTGTGGGGACTGTTGGGCAGACAGGGGTCGTAACGCCTGGGAAAATTTATAATGTTTCTTTTGTAGTGACTAATACGGCTAGGCAGTCAGTGACACGTACGCTTCGTATTCAGGTTTTGCCACAAAATGATGGCATTCGAAACCCGATTACGGCGGTGACAACGGGGGCTTATGTTAATGACACAAGTAATCTCGCTCAAGCCGAAAAAGATAAGGTTTGGGAGGCCTTTAAGACTGCTAACCCCAATATTGCCACTTCAAAGGACTTTAAATCTTATTCGGTTTCAGCATCTGGTGTGGTGACCATTACTTATAAAGATAACACCACAAATGATGTGACGGCTCCAGTGAAGCGACTTGCAGCACCAACGGTTGAAACGAGATTATTGGACAAGGCTTACACGCAGACACCTGTAACTGTGACAGGAGCTGAACCAGGTTCTACAGTCGTTCTATACAATAATGACGACGAAGTAGGAACAGCAGTGGCAGATGCTTCGGGTCAAGCGATTGTGACGCCGACAGTTAAGTTACAAACAGGTGGTGTAACAGCCAAAGCTCGCATCATGTATGATGATTATGCGGTATACTCAGATGCCAGCAATTCCGTGGCTGTAACGGATGGGACGCGTCCTGAAGTGACGGCTAAGTTGACTGTCGATGGTGTGGAACCTAAGTCTACGCCTCTCGAAGGTGGTGGGAAAAACTATACCATCTATGCTGGCGATGATGCTGTTTTGACTTTCACGGCTACAGATGACAGTGGCAAGCTTAAAGAAATGAAAGTTGTTGCAAGAGCCGACTTGGATGACAATGCCTTGAACGGAAATTTCTTTGGTAGTAGCCAGTATGGAACAGGTAATATTGAACCGATTACGGGAGATATCACAGCAACGAGTGACAATCCTGCAACCATCACAGCGACCATTCATTTGAAAGATGATCTTTACCATTCCTTCCGAAACACATGGCAACGTAATGTTGCTGCTATCGACAATGCATCAAATATGAACCGTCCAAATGGCTTGGGTGAGATTCGTATTACTCAGGGACGCTTAGCAGATCGTACGCCGGGTGTGGCACCGACAAGCACTATTCAGGTGACCAGCCTGACTGCCTTAACAGATGCAGATAAAAGCAAGATTATTGCGGCTGTGTCGGCCTTGAATCCAGAGGTTGCCAACCGTATTAAGTCTTATACGGTTAATAGCGATGGAACGGTAACGATTACTTATAAAGACAGTACGACGAATGTTGTGACGGTGAAATTGTCGGATAGTGATCACAGCCAGTCAGTGTCGCAAAGTGCCAGTCAGTCTAAGCAGGAGTCGATTTCTCAAAGTCGAAGTGAGTCCGTTAAGCAGTCTGCGTCGACCAGCCTTTCATTGAGCACGGTTGCTTCAAAAAGTGTTTCAAGTTCCTTGAGTTTATCAGCACAACAGAGTGTTTCAAGATCACAAAGCCAATCTGCTTCAACGAGTGCGTCATTGAGTGTCGTGAAGTCACAGAGTGTCTCAAGTTCCTTGAGTTTATCAGCACAACAGAGTGTTTCAAAATCACAAAGTCAATCAGTCTCAGCGAGTGCGTCATTGAGTGTCGTGAAGTCACAGAGTACCTCAAGTTCCTTGAGTTTATCAGCTCAACAGAGTGTTTCAAAATCACAAAGTCAATCAGCCTCAGCGAGTGCTTCTTTGAGTGCCGTGAAATCGGAGAGGATTTCAAGTTCCTTGAGTGAGTCTTTGAAGACTAGTGTCTCACAAAGTCAGTCAGCCTCAACAAGTACATCTTTGAGTGCCGTGAAATCGGCGAGCGTTTCAAGTTCATTAAGTGAGTCCTTGAAGACTAGTGTCTCACAAAGTGAGTCAGCCTCAACAAGCACATCTTTGAGTGCAATGAAATCGGAGAGGATTTCAAGTTCCTTGAGTGAGTCCTTGAAGACTAGCGTCTCACAAAGTCAATCATCTTCAACAAGCACATCTTTGAGTGCCGTGAAATCGGCGAGCATTTCAAGTTCCTTGAGTGAATCCTTGAAGACAAGCATTTCGCAAAGTGAATCTGCTTCAACGAGTGCTTCTTTGAGTGTTGAGAAATCAGCAAGTGTTTCAAGTTCCTTGAGTGAGTCCTTGAAGACAAGCGTCTCACAAAGTGAGTCAGCTTCAACAAGCACATCTTTGAGTGCCGTGAAATCGGAGAGCGTTTCAAGTTCTTTGAGTGAATCCTTGAAGACAAGCGTCTCACAAAGTCAATCAGCCTCAACCAGTACATCTTTGAGTGCCGTGAAATCGGAGAGTGTTTCAGGTTCTTTGAGTGAGTCTTTGAAGACAAGCGTCTCACAAAGTGAGTCAGCTTCAGAGAGTGCTTCAGTTTCCGAGTCACAATCAGTTTCTAATTCAGAATCAGCTTCAACAAGTGCATCAGTGAGCACATCACAGTTAGAGTCAAATTCAGTCTCAGCTTCAGAAAGTGCATCAACTTCAACATCTCAGTCTGAGTCGAACTCAACATCAGCCTCAGTAAGTGCGTCAACATCAACATCACAGTTGGAGTCAAATTCAGTCTCAGCTTCAGAAAGTGCGTCAACATCAACATCACAGTCTGAATCGAACTCAACATCAGCATCTGAAAGTGCCTCAACATCGATCTCTCAATCAATCTCAAATTACGAGTCAGCTTCAGAGAGTGAGTCAGTATCTGAATCGCAGTCAGTCTCAAACTCAGAGTCAGCCTCAGAGAGTGCCTCAATTTCAGCGTCACAATCAGAATCGAATTCAGTTTCTACTTCAGAAAGTGAATCAACGTCAACATCACAATCCGAGTCAAACTCAGTTTCGACTTCAGAAAGTGAATCAACGTCAACATCACAATCCGAGTCAAACTCAGTCTCAGTTTCAGAAAGTGCCTCAACGTCAACATCACAATCCGAGTCAAATTCAGTTTCAGCTTCAGAAAGTGCATCAGTAAGCACATCACAGCTGGAATCGAATTCAGTTTCGACTTCAGAGAGTGAGTCGACATCAGCATCACAATCCGAGTCAAACTCAGTTTCAGCTTCAGAAAGTGCATCAACGTCGACATCACAATCAGTATCCAATTCAGAGTCAGCCTCTGTAAGTGCGTCAGTATCAGAATCACAGTCAGTGTCAAACTCAGAGTCAGCCTCTGTAAGTGAGTCAGTATCTGAATCACAATCAGTATCAACTTCCGAGTCATCGTCAGAAAGTGCTTCAGTAAGCGAATCACAATCAGTTTCTAATTCCGAGTCTGCATCTGCAAGTGAGTCGATTTCAGAATCACAATCTGTCTCAACTTCCGAATCATCGTCAGAAAGTGAATCAACATCGATATCACAATCCGAGTCAAATTCGGTTTCTACCTCAGAGAGTGAGTCGACATCAATGTCACAATCATTGTCAAACTCCGAATCAAACTCAGTTTCAACTTCAGAAAGTGAATCAGAAAGCACATCACAGCTGGAATCGAATTCAGTTTCAACTTCAGAGAGTGAGTCAACGTCAGCTTCACAATCCGAATCAAACTCAGTTTCAACTTCAGAAAGTGAATCAACGTCAACGTCACAATCCGAATCAAACTCAGTTTCAACTTCAGAGAGTGAATCAACGTCAACATCACAATCCGAGTCAAACTCAGTTTCTACTTCAGAAAGTGAATCGACATCAGCGTCACAATCCGAGTCAAACTCAGTTTCTACTTCAGAAAGTGAATCAACGTCAGCGTCACAATCCGAGTCAAACTCAGTTTCAACTTCAGAAAGTGAGTCGACATCAACATCACAATCCGAGTCAAACTCAGTTTCTACTTCAGAAAGTGAATCAAATTCAGAATCACAGTCTGTTTCAAATTCAGAATCAGCTTCAACAAGTGAGTCATTTTCAGCCTCACAGTCTGTTTCAACTTCCGAGTCAGCCTATGTAAGTGCGTCTGTTTCAGTCTCACAATCAGTGTCTACTTCAGAATCAGCGTCAGAGAGTGCATCAGTTTCAGAATTACAGTCTGTATCTAATTCCGAATCAGTCTCAGAGAGTGCATCAGTTTCTGAATCACAATCAGTGTCTACTTCCGAATCAGCGTCATTAAGTGAATCCATTTCAGCATCACAGTCTGCTTCAACTTCAGAATCAGCGTCATTAAGTGCGTCAGTTTCAGAATCACAGTCTGTCTCAACTTCAGAATCAGCATCAGTAAGTGAATCAATTTCAGAATCACAATCAGTGTCTAATTCCGAATCCGCTTCATTAAGTGCGTCAGTTTCAGAATCACAGTCTGTTTCAAACTCCGAATCAGCGTCATTAAGTGAATCAACATCGGCATCACAGTCTGAATCAAACTCCGAATCCGCTTCAGAAAGTGCATCAGTTTCAGAATCACAGTCTGCTTCAAACTCCGAGTCATCTTCAGCAAGTGAGTCAGTGTCTGAGTCGCAGTCTGTATCTAATTCCGAATCAGCGTCAGAGAGTGCATCAGTTTCAGAATCACAATCAGTTTCAAATTCCGAGTCAGCATCAGAGAGTGCATCAGTTTCAGAATCACAGTCTGTCTCAAATTCCGAATCAGCATCAGAGAGTGCTTCAGTATCTGAGTCACAATCAGTTTCTAACTCCGAATCAGCGTCAGTCAGTGTGTCAATTTCAGCTTCGCAGTCAGTGTCTAATTCCGAGTCAGCTTCGGTAAGTGAGTCAGTCTCAGAATCACAGTCTGTTTCAAATTCCGAGTCAGCCTCAGTAAGTGCTTCTGTATCAGAATCACAATCAGTGTCTAACTCAGCATCAGCCTCAGTAAGTGCTTCTGTATCAGAATCACAATCTGCTTCAAACTCCGAGTCAGTGTCTGTAAGTGAATCAATTTCAGAATCACAATCTGTCTCAAATTCAGAATCAGCATCAGTAAGTGAATCAATCTCAGAATCACAGTCTGCTTCAAACTCAGAGTCAGCGTCAGTAAGTGAATCAATTTCAGCATCACAGTCTGAATCGAACTCAGTTTCAGCTTCAGAGAGTGAATCAACCTCAGCTTCACAATCCGAGTCAAACTCAGTTTCGACTTCAGAAAGTGAATCAACGTCAGCGTCACAATCAGAATCAAATTCAGTTTCGACTTCAGAAAGTGAATCAACATCAGCGTCACAATCAGAATCAAATTCAGTTTCGACTTCAGAAAGTGAATCAACATCAGCGTCACAATCCGAGTCAAACTCAATTTCGACTTCAGAGAGTGAATCAACATCGACATCACAATCCGAGTCAAACTCAGTTTCAACTTCAGAGAGTGAATCAACGTCAACATCACAATCCGAATCAAACTCAGTTTCGACTTCAGAAAGTGAATCGACATCAGCGTCACAATCAGAATCAACCTCAGTTTTAACTTCAGAGAGTGAATCAACGTCAACATCACAATCCGAGTCAAACTCAGTTTCGACTTCAGAAAGTGAATCGGCATCAGCTTCACAATCAGAATCAAATTCAGTTTCAACTTCCGAGAGTGAATCAACATCGACATCACAATCCGAGTCAACTTCAGTTTCTGCGTTAGAAAGTGCATCAGTAAGTACATCACAATCTGAGTCAAACTCAGTTTCAACTTCAGAGAGTGAGTCAACGTCAACATCACAATCCGAGTCAAATTCAGTCTCAGCTTCAGAAAGTGCATCAACATCAACATCACAGTCTGAATCTAACTCAACATCAGCATCTGAAAGTGCATCAACATCAACATCACAGTTGGAGTCAAATTCAGTCTCAGCTTCAGAAAGTGCGTCAACATCAACATCACAGTCTGA
>NZ_JACLQS010000026.1:0-8062 GCF_016648815.1 Streptococcus sp. 9.1
AGTAACGTCCGAAGGCGAATTTAGTTGTGTCGATAACTTGAGTGTTTTCTGCATCGCCAAGTGACTTAGTGAAGCCATCTTTAAGGTTAGCTGTGATCACACCATTGTTAACAGTGATATCAAATTTAGAAGTTACATCGTCTCCTGTTACAGAGTCATACGCTTTAATCTTAGTAGCGTCAAGATCCAACTTAGTTTCATCGTAGTCATCTGAGATTCCTACTGATTGGATGTTGTCCTTGTTAGCTGCGTCAAATTTAGTTGTATCCAACCATACTTGGTAAACCAACTTGTCGCCACGGTTAACAGTCTTAGTATTGATGTTTTCAGCTTCGTTGTTTGCAGTACCATCCGCATATGGGTTGGCATTTGTATCTGCGTACTTGTCGGCCAATTCAGAATCATCATCAAGAAGTTTGTTATCAGTAATTGAGAATTTCTCAGCATTCAATACATACTTCTCTGGTTGGAACTTAGGTTCTTCTGGTGGAGTTACACGGTTGTTAAATTCTTTATCCGCAATGTCGCCTACAGTCGCGATAAGAACTTTAGCAGTACCATCGTGTTTAACTGTAACTGTTACATTCGCTTTCATTGTGTCGTATGTAACGGTTGCGTCTGAGCCTTTAACTTCTTCTACGGTGTAGTTGTGTACGCCTTCTTGGCCTTTCTTGAACTCAAGTTTAGAGAACTTAACGTTACCTGAAGCATCATTGCTTACAGTTTCAAGAGTCTTACCTTCTGAATCTTTAAGAACGAAGCTGAATTCGTTAGCTTTAAGCTCACGGCCTTCCAAACGTTTAGTGAAGTTGAATTCCACTTCAACTGGAACGTTGTTAACACGTTTTTCAGTTGGTTTGTTTGGTTTTTCAACTGTCTTGCTTACTGGGTTGTAGTAGTTAACAACTTGGGCAGCAGTATTTTCGATATCTGCACCGCCAGGAACATCGTTCTTAACAGTTGCTGGAATATCAAACTTGTAGTAACGTCCAAATTCAAATTTAGTTGTATCAATGATTTGAGTATTTTCTGCGTCGCCAAGTGACTTAGTGAAGCCAGCTTTAAGAGTTGCAGTCATCACACCATTTTCAACATTAATGTCAAATTTATCTGTGACATCAGCTCCAGTTACTGAATCGTAAGCCTTGATTGCTGAACCATCTACATCAACCTTAGTTTCATCGTAGTCATCAGTGATTCCTACAGTTTGAACGTTGTCTTTGTTAGCTGCGTCAAATTTAGTTGTATCCAACCATACTTGATAGTAGATCTTTTCGCCGCGTTTAACAGACTTAGTATTGATGTTTTCTGCTTCGTTGTTATCAGCTTTATCTACATATGGATCGGTATTTGTTTCACCATATTTATCAGTCAACTCTGCATCATCATCGAGAAGCTTGTTATCAGTGATAGAGAATTTCGCTGTATTCAATACGTATTTCTCTGGTTGGAACTTAGGTTCTTCTGGAGGTGTTACACGGTTGTTAAATTCTTTATCCGCAATGTCGCCTACAGTCGCGATAAGAACTTTAGCTGTTCCATCATGTTTAACTGTGACTGTTACATTCGCTTTCATTGTATCGTATGTAACGGTTGCGTCTGAGCCTTTAACTTCTTCTACTGTGTAGTTGTGTACGCCTTCTTGACCTTTCTTGAACTCAAGTTTAGAGAACTTAACGTTACCAGCCGCATCGTTGCTTACAGTTTCAAGAGTCTTACCTTCTGAATCTTTAAGTACGAAGCTGAATTCGTTGGCTTTAAGCTCACGACCTTCCAAACGTTTAGTGAAGTTGAATTCCACTTCAACTGGAACGTTGTTAACACGTTTTTCAGTTGGTTTAGTTGGTTTTTCAACTTTCTTAGTTGTTGGGTTGTAGTAGTTAACTACTTGAGCCGCAGTATTTTCAATATCTGCACCACCAGGAACATCAGCTTTAACTGTTGTTGGGATGTCGAACTTGTAGTAACGTCCGAAAGCAAATTTAGTTGTGTCGATAACTTGTGTGTTTTCTGCGTCGCCAAGTGACTTAGTGAAGCCATCTTTAAGTGTTGCAGTAATCACACCGTTGTTAACAGTGATATCGAATTTAGCTGTAACATCATCACCTGTTACTGAATCGTAAGCTTTGATCTTAGTAGCGTCAAGCTCCAATTTAGTTTCATCGTAGTCATCTGAGATTCCTACTGATTGGATGTTGTCCTTGTTAGCTGCGTCGAATTTAGTTGTATCCAACCATACTTGGTAAACCAACTTATCGCCACGTTTAACAGTCTTAGTATTGATGTTTTGTGCTTCGTTGTTTGAGGCATCGTCAGCGTATGGGTTCGCATTTGTATCTGCGTACTTGTCTGCCAACTCTTTATCGTCATCAACGAGCTTGTCACCAGTGATATCGAATTTCTCTTCAGAAACAACGTATTTCTCTGGTTGGAACTTAGGTTCTTCTGGAGGTGTGACACGGTTGTTGAACTCTTTATCAGCTGCATCTGTCACGTTAGCAACGATTGCTTTAGCTGTACCGTCGTGTGAAACCACAACTTTAACAGTAGCAACCATTGTGTCGTATTTGACAGTTGTATCTGTACCAGGAGTTTCTTCTACTGTGTAGTTGTAAGTCTTACCAAGATCATCGCGACCAAATTTAAGAGTCTTGAAGACAATCTTACCAGCAGCGTCGTTCTTCACGCGTTCAACTTCAACGCCGTCTTTCTTCAATACAAATTCGAATTCGTTAGCTTGAAGTTCACGACCTTCCAAACGTTTTGTGAAGTTCATTTCCACTGGAACTGGAACGCTGTTAACACGTTTTTGTGTTGGTTTTTCAGGTTTTTCAACTGTCTTGCTTACTGGGTTGTAAACGTGAACTGTTTGGTTGGCTGTATTTTCAATATCAGCACCAGCTTTAACAGATTCTTTAACAGTTGCTGGGATATCAAATTTATAGTAACGTCCAAATGCGAATTTAGTAGTATCGATAACAGGGTTGTTTACTTTATCTTTGATAAATTCATCTTTAGAAGTTGCAGTGATTGTGCCATTTTCAACTTTGATGTCGAATTTAGCAGTCACGTCTGCACCAGTTACTGAATCGTATGCTTTGATGTCAGCAGCGTTAACGTCCAATTTTTCTGCATCGTATTTATCAGATACACCAACGTATTGGATGTTGTTAGCTTCTGTGAATTTAGTAGTATCAAGCCATACTTGGTATACCAATTTAGAACCGCGTTCAACAGTCTTAGTATTCAAGTTTTCTGGTTCGTTGTTTTTAACACCATCAACATATGGATTTGCATTTGTTGCTGTGTACTCGTTACCAGGTACATCATCGTCGTCATCCATCAACTTGTCACCAGTAATGTCATATTTCTCTTTAGAAACGACAAATTTTTCTGGTTGGAATTCAGGAGTTTCTGGAGGAGTGACTTTGTTGTTGAATTCTTTATCTGCAGTACCGTCAGTTGCATTACCATTTGCGTCTACACCACCAGTTGATGTAACGTTTGTAACAGTAGTCAATGTGTGACCGTTCTTAGCAACTTCAACTGTAACAGTAGCTTTCATCTTATCGTAAGTCATACCAAACTCTTTGTTGGCTGGGATAACTTCTTCTACTTTATAAGTATGAGTACCTACTTTAGTGTTGTCGAATGACAAGTTAGAGAATGAAACATTACCAGCAGCATCATTTTTAACTGTTTCAACTACTGCACCTGTAGAATCTTTCAATACGAAGCTGAATTCACCTGCTTTAAGTTCACGACCTGCCAATTTCTTAGTAAAGTCGAACTTAGTTACAACTGGAGCAACTACATAGTTGTTGAACTCAGTGTCTTCAGGCATTGTAACTGCAGTACTCAAGAGACCTGTAGCGGCATCTTTAGTAACTTTAACTTTCACTACTGCGTTCATAGTATCGTAATCGATATTTGTATCGTTACCAGCTTTTTCACGCACAGTGTAAGTGTGTTCACCTTCAGCGCTGTATTCAATAGCATCAAAAGTGATTGAACCGTCTGCTGCATTTTTCTTAGTTTGGATTACATTGCCATTTTCAAGCAATTCGAATGTGAAGGCATCTGCTTCAAGTGCTTTACCTTCAAGACGTTTAGTGAACTTGAATTGAGCTTGAGTAGGAGCTGATGTGAAGGTATTGTTGAACTCTTTATCAGTTGGAAGAGTTGCAACAGCAGTAAGCGCATGACCTGACTTAGTAACAGTAACTGTTACGTTAGCTTTCATTGGGTCATAAGTCATACCTGCTTCAGTTCCTTGAACTTCTTCTACAGTGTACTTGTGGTCACCAACTTGAGCATTTGTAAATGTCAATGCGTCAAATTTAACTTTACCGTTGGCATCATTTTGTTTTGTTTGAAGGACTTTACCATCTTTGTCTTTCAATACAAAGCTAAATTCGCCAGCTTTCAAGTCACGACCTGCAAGAGCTTTGCTGAAGTCAAATTGTGCAGTTACAGGAGCTACAACGTGGTTGTTGAAGATCTTGTCATCAGTACCAGTTGCTTCACCACCTGTTGAAGTCATTTCAGTCTTAGCAACCAAAAGACCTGTAGCGGCATCTTTAGTAACTGTTACTTTAACTGCGATAGTCATTTCATCGTAGTCTACATCGGCATTGTTGCCCTTCACTTCTTTAACAGTGTAGTTGTAGACACCTTCACGGTCGAATGACAATTCGCTGAAGTTAATCTTACCGTTAGCTTTGTTAGTTACAGTTTCGTTAACATTGTTATCACCAGTCAATGTGAAGCTAAAGTCACCTGCGTTCAAAGTACCGTTTGAAAGTGATTTATCAAATTCAAGGTTAACTTTAATCGCACCTGGTGTGAATGTATTGTTGAACTCTGTATCTGCTGGAAGAGTATTTGTTGCTTTAAGAACGTGACCTTCCTTAGTAACAGTGATTGTTACTTCAGCCTTCATTGTATCGTAAGTCATACCAGCTTCTTTGTTTTCTGGGATAACTTCTTCTACAGTGTACTTGTGAGTACCAACTTGAGTATTGTCAAAGGTCAAATCATCAAAGGCTACAACACCTTCTTTAGTATTTTTCTTAGTTTGAAGAACTTTACCAGTTGAATCTTTCAATACGAAGCTAAATTCACCGGCTTTCAACTCACGACCTGCGAGAGCCTTGCTAAAGTCAAACTTAGTTTTAACTGGAGCTACAACGTAGTTGTTGAAGACTTTATCATCTGCACTTGAAGCAAATCCACCAGTACCACTGTATTTAACAGAAGCTTGCAAATCACCTTTAGAGTTTTCAGTTACAGTAACAGTCATCTTAACTGTCATACCATCGTAATCGACGTTTGTATCTGCCCCTTTAACCTCAGTGATTGTGTAGATGTAAGTACCAACTTTATTGAAAGTTAAGTTACTAAATGTAGCTTTACCGTTTTTATTAGTAACAGTTTCTTCATATGACGGAAGTGATTTGTTTTCATTGACTTCTTTAATCTTGAAGCTGAATTCACCATCAACAAGTACACGTCCTTCCAATTGTTTTTCAACTTCTGGTGTAACTGTTACAGGTTCTTGTTTGACATAGTAATAAACAGGTTGTTTATACGGTGTCAAAGAGTTAAGCAAGTCAACGTTGGTACCGATACCATTTACTCCACGAACCAATTGTTCATTTGGAGAAAGGTGACCAATATTGTCTCCTAAGAATGGTACGAATACAGTTTTATATGGTGTATATCCAGCAGCTTTTTGGAAGTCAAATGGAACTTCTTTACCATTTGCATAGGTTACACCTTTACTATCAGTGAAAGCAATTGTATTAAGAGGTGATTTCTTAACAGCTAATTCTTGTTTGTTGTAATCACCTGGTTTAATTGGTTTCGTTTCTGCTAGCAACATGTAGCCATCAGTGCTCAATGTACCATCAGAACGCTTGCTTTGTTGTTTTGGATCTAGAAGATAAACACGAACAACTACAGTTCCATCTTCACCCACGATTTCTTTAATACGTTTAATTCCTGCACGCTCAGCGTCCATGAATTTCGTTCCAACAGTATAAGGACGACTCACATATCCTGACTGATCATTTGCTTCAGCTGCTTGATAAAGTTTGTATCCATCAAATTGGCGCTCTCCAGATGCTGTGAAGTTTTGACCTTCCATAGCTTTAAGAGTGTATGAAGCTAAGTCTACTTCATTACCATTTGCTTTATAATCTTGAACAGTTACATCAGTTTTATTCGCCTTAAATGTTGGATTGTTTTTATCAACTACTTTATAGTAAGTTGTTTTATTAACTGATACTGGAATCTTGGCATTAGTATCTGTAATCGTACGACCGTTATATGCTGGTTCTACAACGTTGATAATATCTGTTGATGTACGAGCAGCATAAACTGCATCATATAATTTTTGTTCTTCAGTAGTAAGGTTATGTCCTGGAGCTACTAAAGCTTGGATACTTGCCCCAACTTCATAACCAAATTGAATAAATGGTTGGTCCGTTTTACCAGGTCCAGCTCCTAAACCTTTATCATAATCTACTTGGAAAGTTAATTCACCTTTAGAAGCAGATTGAGTAGTCGTGAATTTTTGAATACCACTAGACGCAGTAATTGTTCTTGTTTCAACTACAGCACCAGTATTTTTGTTGATCAATTCAACAGTCGTATCTGTTGAAGCATCAAATCTCTTGTAAGCACGTACATAGTAGCTTGTATTGTAACGTTCATTGAAGCGGGTTAGGTCTACGATACTATAGGTGTAGACATCGCCTTCTTTAGCAGCATATCCTGATGGTACTGTTTGTGAACGAACACTTGCACCATTTGGATCCGTCATCTCAGGTGTAGCAACTTCACCGTCTTTTAGGAAAGTTGCTACAGCAACCGGCTCGTTATTGTGGTCTGTAGCGGCACGACGATTACGACGGCTGCTTCTTGTTGCCAAAGCGCCAGCATTCGTCAAATCAGTTGCTGCACGGTCAAGCGTTGCACTACGAACTGCTGCTGATCCTACAGAATAAAAACGCGCAGAACCACGTGTGTTAAGACTTGTAGTTGCTGCCGCAGTTTCGGCTGCTGCTGTTTCTTCAGCTACTGGAGCTGCTGTTGCTGCAGTACGATTAGCCGCTGTTGCAGCTGGAGTTGCTGCAGCGGCTGTCGCTGAAGCTGTTGTTTCAACCTTGTTGCTAGCTGCATTTGTTGATGCTGCTGTAGCTGGCTTAGCTGTTTCTGTAGCAGCCTTTTCAGTTGGTTTTGCTGCTTCCGAAGCTGGTTTAGCAGCTTGAGATTTTGCAGTTTCTGTAGCTTGTTTGTCAGTTGTCCCTGCGGCAGCCTTATCTGTTGTTGAAGCTTCTGGCGTCAAGTTAAATGTTGACGCAGTTGCCTCAGTTGAAGATACAGCTGCAGTAGGATCTGCTTGAGCTGTAGATGCTGTAGATGTCTCAATCAGGTTTGATGAACTTTCCCCCTCAACTGATGAATCAGGGTTTGATGAAGAAGCGTCAGGCGCTGTTACTTCATCGGCCTGTGCAGTATGAGCGGCAAAGAGTGCCGTTCCTAGCAAGACTGAAGCGACACCAAACGAATATTTACGCAATGAAAATCGTTGACGTCTATTGAAAATGTCTTTCATGTTTAAGTCTCCCTCTTAAAAAAATAGTTAGTTATAGATACATGACTACAAGTTAATTCCCCTCATATCCATGATTCATTCTCATTCTAACATTCTGACAATTTAGAGTCAAGTGATTAATCTATCTTTTCTAAAAAAACTTTAGTTATCTGACAATTGTTAAATCCAAACTCTTACAAAAAGCAGTCTTACGTTAAAACACTTGTATTATAAGCGTTTAAAACGCTTACTGTTATTTATCATAAAATCGTTTTTTCTAATATTTTGATATTAATTTTCTTCTTTAAAAGCCATCTTGAATTCACTTTTAACGTTCATTTTTCTAATAATTGGCTTTCTTAAATAAGTAAATTTCAAATAGAAGTAAGGATTGAAACAACTTTTAAACGTAAAAACCCTTTAAAAGTAAGACTTCCCTATTATCATTTTTAACTCTTCTTA
>NZ_JACLQS010000027.1:0-5941 GCF_016648815.1 Streptococcus sp. 9.1
TGTTGAACTCAGTATCTTCTGGCAATTGAGAAGTTACTGTCAAGACTTTACCGTCTTTAGTTACTGAAACAACGACTCTAGCTACCATCTTATCGTAAGTAACAGTTGTATCGTTACCTTGTACTTCTTCAACAGTATAAATGTGAGTACCTTCTTCACCACGTTTGTACTCAAGTGCAGAGAACTTGATCTTACCTTTAGCATCATTGCTTACAGTTTCAATCACATTACCCTTGCTATCTTTAAGTACAAAGCTAAACTCACCAGCCTTAAGTTGACGGCCTTCAAGTTTCTTAGTGAATTCAAACTCAACTTTAGTTGGGATATTGATTACACGTTTTTCTGTTGGTTTTTCTGGTTTTTCAACAGATTTCTTAGTTGGGTCGTATTGGTGAACGATTTGTGAGGCTGTATTTTCAATGTCAACACCGTCCTTAGCAGATTGTTTAATTTCTGCTGGGATTTCAAACTTGTAGTAACGTCCGAAGGCGAACTTAGTTGTGTCGATGACTTGTGTATTTTCTGCATCTCCAAGTGACTTAGTAAGGTCAGCTTTAGATGTTGCAGTAATCACACCGTTTTCAACCTTGATATCAAACTTAGCTGTCACATCTTCTCCTGTTACAGAGTCGTATGCCTTAATACCAGCTCCGTTGACAGTCAAGTTTGCACTGTCATATTTATCTGTAATACCAACAGATTGAATATTGTGTGCTTCAGTGAATTTAGTTGTATCCAACCATACTTGGTAGTATACTTTATCACCTTTCTTGAGTGTCTTAGTATTGATATTTTGAGCTTCGTTGTTATCAGTCTTATCAACGTAAGGATTTGCATTTGTTTCCGCAATCTTATCCTTCAACTCTTTATCATCGTTGAGAAGTTTGTCACCTGTAATATCGAATTTAGATTCGTTCAAGATGTATTTCTCTGGATTGAAGTCTGGAGTTTCTGGAGGAGTTACACGGTTGTTGAACTCATTGTCTGCTGGATCTGTTACGTTAGTGATAAGAGCTTTCGCTGTTCCGTCATGTTTAACTTCTACAGTTACTACTGCTTTCATCGCATCGTAAGCGACAGTTCCATCAGTACCCTTCACTTCTTCAACTGTGAATTTGTGAACGCCCGCTTGTTCTTTCTTGAATTCAAGTTTAGAGAACTTAACGTTACCAGAGGCATCGTTCATTACAGTTTCAAGGACTTTACCTTCTGAATCTTTCAATACGAAGCTGAATTCGTTAGCTTTCAATTCACGTCCTTCCAGACGTTTAGTGAAGTTGAACTCTACTTGTACTGGTACGCTGTTAACACGTTTTTCAGTTGGTTTGCTTGGTTTTTCAACAGTCTTGCTTACTGGGTTGTAGTAGTTCACTACTTGAGCCGCAGTATTTTCGATGTCTACTCCACCTTTAACGTCCGCTTTAACAGTTGCTGGAATATCAAACTTGTAGTAACGTCCGAATTCGAATTTAGTTGTGTCGATGATTTGAGTATTTTCTGCATCGCCAAGTGACTTAGTGAAGCCATCTTTAAGGGTTGCTGTGATTACTCCGTTAGCTACTGTGATATCAAATTTAGATGTTACATCAGCACCAGTTTTACCATCGTAAGCTTTGATTGCTGAAGCATCAACATCAACTTTAGCCTCATCATAGTCATCTGAGATTCCTACAGATTGGATGTTGTCTTTGTTGTTTGCATCAAATTTAGTTGTATCTAACCATACTTGGTAAACTAGTTTTTGACCTGGTTTAACTGATTTAGTGTTAATGTTTTGAGCTTCATTGTTATCAGCTTTATCAGCATATGGGTTTGCATTTGTATCTGCATACTTGTCTGCTAATTCTTTATCATCATCTAATAATGAAGTTCCTGTTAGGTCAAATTCTTTTTCGTTTAGAACGTATTTCTCTGGGTTGAATTCTGGAGTTTCTGGTGGTGTTACTGTATTGTTGAACTCTTTGTCTGCGATGTCGCCTACAGTAGCCACAAGAACTTTAGCTGTTCCGTCGTGTGATACTGTTACTGTGACATTTGCTTTCATAGTATCGTATGTTACAGTTCCGTCAGTTCCTTTAACCTCTTCAACTGTAAAGTTGTGAACACCTTCTTCACCCTTCTTGAATTCAAGAGCTTTGAACTTAACGTTACCATCCGCATCGTTGCTTACAGTTTCAAGGACTTTACCTGTTGAATCTTTAAGAACGAAGTTGAATTCGTTAGCTTTAAGCTCACGACCTTCCAAGCGTTTAGTGAAGTTGAACTCTACTTGTACTGGTACGCTGTTGACACGTTTTTGAGTAGGTTTGTTTGGAGTTTCAACCTTCTTAGTTGTTGGGTTGTAGTAGTTGACTACTTGAGCCGCAGTATTTTCGATATCTACACCAGCTGCCACATCAGCTTTCACTGTCGTTGGGATGTCGAACTTGTAGTAACGTCCAAATGCGAACTTAGTTGTGTCAATAACTTGAGTGTTATCCGCATCGCCAAGTGACTTAGTGAAGCCAGCTTTAAGAGTTGCAGTAATCACACCGTTATTAACTGTGATATCGAATTTATCTGTTACATCGTCACCTGTTACTGAATCGTAGGCTTTGATCTTAGTAGAATCAAGATCCAACTTCGCTTCATCGTAGTCATCTGAGATGCCTACTGATTGGATGTTGTCCTTGTTAGCTGCGTCAAATTTAGTTGTATCCAACCACACTTGGTAAACAAGTTTATCACCACGTTTAACTGACTTCGTATTGATGTTTTCTGCCTCGTTGTTATCAGTTTTATCAACGTAAGGATTAGCTTCTGTTTCAGTGTATTTGTTTGTTAACTCTGAATCATCATCAAGAAGTTTGTTATCTGTGATTGAATATTTCTCTGTATTCAATACATATTTCTCTGGTTGGAACTTAGGCTCAGTTGGAGGTGTTACTACGTTGTTGAACTCTTTATCAGCGATATCGCCAACAGTTGCCACAAGAACTTTAGCTGTTCCATCGTGAGAAACAGTTACTGTTACATTCGCTTTCATAGTATCGTATGTAACGGTTGCGTCTGTTCCAGCTACTTCTTCTACAGTGTAGTTGTGAACGCCTGCTTGTTCTTTCTTGAATTCGATAGCTGAGAACTTAACGTTTCCATCTGCATCGTTGCTTACAGTTTCAACAACTTTACCTGTTGAATCTTTAAGCACGAAGCTGAATTCGTTAGCTTTCAACTCACGACCTTCCAAACGTTTAGTGAAGTTGAATTCTACTTGTACTGGTACGCTGTTGACACGTTTTTGAGTAGGTTTTTCAGAATCTTTAACTTTCTTATTGAATGGATTGTATTGGTGAATTGTTTGGTTAGCGGTATTTTCAATATCTACACCAGCTTTAACTGTTTGTTTAACAGTTGCTGGGATATCAAATTTATAGTAACGACCAAACTCAAATTTAGTTGTATCAATAACTGGACTTGCGTCTGTAGCGCTGATAGGTTTAGTCAAGCTTGCTTTAGATGAAGCACTGATTACACCGTTTTCAACGTTGATGTCGAATTTAGCTGTTACATCTTCACCAGTGATACCATCGTAAACCTTGATATCATCAGCGTTGATATCAAGCTTATCTTTTTCGTAGTTATCTTTGATACCAACTGTTTGAAGATTGTTTTCTGCTGTAAATTCTCGAGTATCAAGCCATACTTGATAGTAAATCTTTTGACCACGTTCAACTGACTTAGTATTCAAGTTTTCTTTTTCGTTGTTTGACGCAACGTCCGCATATGGTTTCGCATTGGTATCTGCGTACTTGTCTTCCAACTCTTTATCATCATCGGCAAGTTTGTTACCAATGATATCGAATCTTGGTTCTGAAACAACGTATTTCTCTGGTTTGAAGTTAGGAATTACCTCGTTATCGAAGACACGATCGTCAGCGCCATAAGCATCTCCACCTACTGTAGCGTAAGAAACGACAGTTGTTAATTGAGCACCTGGTGCAGGTTGGATAACTTGAACAGTAACATTGACTTTCATGTTATCGTAAGTAACTGTTGTGTCAGTTCCTTTAACTTCTTCTACTGTGTAGTTGAATGTCTTACCAAGATCTGCTTTAACGTAGTTGATAGTAGAGAATTTAACTTTACCTTCGGCATCATTCTTAACTGTTTCAAGAACATTACCTTCTTCATCTTTCAATTCGAAAGTAAATTCTTGATCTTTCAACTGACGTCCGTTAAGTGTCTTACCAAAGATCAACTCGATAGCAGTTGGAACGTTGTTAACACGTTTTTCAGTTGGTTTTTCTACTGGTTTTTCTTTCTTAGTAGTTGGGTTGTAATAGTTAACTACTTGAGCTGCTGTATTTTCAATTTCAGCACCATCATAAGCACCGTCAGCAACCTTAGCTGGAATGACAAACTTGTAGTAGCGTCCAAATTCGAACTTAGTAGTATCGATAACTTGAGTGTTTTCTGCATCGCCAAGTGACTTAGTGAAGCCAGCTTTAAGAGTTGCAGCAATCACTCCGTTATTAACTGTGATATGGAATTTGTCTGTAACGTCGTCACCACTCTTACCATCGTAAGCCTTGATTGCTGATTCACTTACTTCCAATTTAGCTTTATCGTAAGTATCAGTGATACCAACAGATTGAATGTTATCCTTGTTGTTTGCATCAAATTGAGTTGTATCAAGCCATACTTGGTAGTTGATAGTGTCACCACGTTTTACTGGTTGAGTATTGATGTTTATAAAGTCGAATATTGGTTTTTCATCTTTGTCAACTTTACCTGTATCAATTTTTTCGTTGTTGTCAGTTTTATCGACATATGGATCAGTATTTGTTTCTCCATATTTATCAGTCAACTCAGAATCATCATCAAGAAGTTTGGTACCAGTGATATCGAATTCACCTTTATCTTTGCTAAGAACGTATTTCTCTGGTTGGAACTTAGGTTCTTCTGGAGGACGAACAGTATTGTTGAACTCTTTATCAGCGATATCGCCAACAGTTGCCACAAGAACTTTAGCTGTTCCATCGTGAGAAACAGTTACTGTTACATTCGCTTTCATAGTATCGTATGTAACGGTTGCGTCTGTTCCAGCTACTTCTTCAACTGTGTAGTTGTGAACACCAGCTTGTTCTTTCTTGAATTCGATAGCTGAGAACTTAACGTTTCCTGCCGCATCGTTCGTTACAGTTTCAACTACTTCACCAGCTGAATTCTTAAGTACGAAACTGAATTCGTTAGCTTTAAGCTCACGGCCTTCCAAGCGTTTAGTGAAGTTGAACTCTACTTGTACTGGTACGCTGTTTACACGTTTTTGAGTAGGTTTGTTTGGAGTTTCAACCTTCTTAGTTGTTGGGTTGTAGTAGTTCACTACTTGAGCTGCAGTATTTTCGATATCTACACCAGCCGCCACATCAGCTTTCACTGTTGTTGGAATGTCGAACTTGTAGTAACGTCCGAAGGCGAATTTAGTTGTATCGATCACTTGAGTGTTGTCCGCATCGCCAAGTGACTTAGTGAAGCCAGCTTTAAGGGTTGCAGTAATCACACCATTGTTCACAGCGATATCGAATTTATCTGTGACATCGTCACCTGTTACTGAATCGTAAGCTTTGATCTTAGTAGAATCAAGATCCAACTTAGTTTCATCGTAGTCATCTGAGATTCCTACTGATTGGATGTTGTCTTTGTTAGCTGCGTCAAATTTAGTTGTATCCAACCATACTTGGTAAACCAACTTATCGCCACGTTTAACAGTCTTCGTATTCAAGTTTTGAGCTTCGTTGTTTGAAGTTCCATCTGCGTATGGGTTTGTATTTGTTTCACCATATTTATCAGTCAATTCAGAATCATCATCAACGAGTTTGTCGCCTGTGATATCGAATTTCTCTTCAGAAACAACGTATTTCTCTGGTTGGAACTTAGGTTCTTCTGGAGGACGAACAGTATT
>NZ_JACLQS010000028.1:0-5900 GCF_016648815.1 Streptococcus sp. 9.1
GGTCCGTTGGTCAAGGGGTTAAGACACCGCCTTTTCACGGCGGTAACACGGGTTCGAATCCCGTACGGACTATATTTCGAGTAACTTAGGTTACTCTTTTTATTTTGTTTCTTTTTTTTATATGTTATAATAACTTATAATACTATTTTTGAGGTGAATTTATGTCTAAAGTTTTTGTTTTTGGTCATCAAAACCCTGATTCTGATGCGATTGGGTCTTCTTATGGATACGCTTATTTGAAACGTCAACTTGGCGTTGATGCTGAAGCCGTTGCTTTAGGTACTCCTAACGAAGAAACTGCTTTCGTTCTTGATTATTTTGGTGTTGAGGCACCACGAGTTGTTGAATCAGCTTTGTCAGAGGGAGTTAAGCAAGTAATTCTTACAGACCATAATGAGTTTCAACAATCTATTTCAGATATTAAGGATGTTGAGGTCATTGAGGTAGTAGACCATCACCGTGTGGCTAACTTTGAAACCGCTAATCCATTAATGATGCGATTGGAGCCTGTTGGATCAGCTTCTTCAATTGTTTATCGTATGTTCAAAGAAAACAATGTTGAAGTTCCTAAGGAAGTGGCTGGTTTGCTTTTGTCAGGTTTGATTTCGGATACTCTTCTCCTTAAATCTCCAACTACACATGCTTCAGATCCTGCAGTTGCAGCTGAACTTGCAGAAATTGCTGGAGTTAATTTGGAAGAATATGGACTTGCTATGCTTAAAGCTGGTACTAATCTTTCTTCTAAATCTGCTGAAGAACTTATTGATATTGATGCCAAAACTTTTGAATTGAATGGCAATCAAGTTCGTGTTGCACAAGTTAATACAGTTGATATTTCCGATGTTCTTTCTCGTCAAGAGGAAATCGAAGAAGCTATTAATAACTCAATTAAAAGCAATGGATACTCTGACTTTGTCTTAATGATTACTGATATCCTTAATTCAAATTCAGAAATTCTTGCACTTGGTTCAAATACTGATAATGTTGAAAAAGCCTTTGATTTTGTTTTAGAAAATAATCATGCTTTCCTTGAAGGTGCCGTTTCTCGTAAGAAACAAGTAGTACCACAGTTGACTGAAAGCTTTAATGCATAAAATTAGGCCGTCAGGCCTTTTTTTAGTGGTCTGATTAATGGTATAATACTTCTTATGATAATACAATTTAACCCAAACAAACTATGTAAGCAAGCTTTTTTTATGGAAATAGTGAATTATCTATATCTTAATCAGCCTGTGACCCTGAGAGCAATAAAAAGGGAGTTTCCTTTTCAAAAGAATATAGATAAATTAATTGAGGAGTTTGTAAAAGCAGGCTATATTGAACGATTTGAGAAACGTTACCGTTTATTAATTAGTCTTGTGTCGGATTCTTCTAAAATTGACTTAGACCAGCATTTTTTTATTAATGATGATTCTTCTTGTTATTTAGAACTATTAAATCGTAGTTTTGTTACTGAGATATCTAATTCTACTAATGATGTTGTTATTATCGAACAAACGGGTATCACGAGAGACGAACTTACGATTTCAAATTATTTCTATAAATTAAGAGAAAATCTACCATTATCTGAAGAGCAGAATAGATTATATGACAAATTAGGGGATGTTAATCCTGAATACTTTTTGAAACATGTAACGACTTTTCTATTAAAATACATAAGGAAGGAGTATGTACTTCAAAAGAGGAGGAATATTTTTGTTGATGCTTTAGAATTATTAGGGTATCTTATTCAAGTAGAAGAAGGTCGTTATCTTTTGAATATGGACTTAGATTCCGAAGCATTAGTTTTTAGTGCAAAAAAAGACTAGTATTATTACTAGTCTTTTTTATGACAACTTTAACGATTCCTTAGTTCAAGATAACGTTTGTACCAGATGTTAACATAAGATTGTGAAAATGGCCCCTTACCATTGTTAATCCAATCTACCAAGATTTTAACATGTTCCTTTAAGATATAGTCAATATCAGGAGAGTAATGCATTTCTTTTTTATGTGTTTCATACTCATCTACATCTAGCAATTTTTTTTCACCATCAGCGAAGACCTTGACATCTAGGTCGTAGTCAATATATTTTAGTGCTTCTTGGTCCAAAATATATGGACTAGCTAAATTGCAGTAGTAGGAAATGCCGTTATCCCTAATCATGGCTATAATATTAAACCAGTATTTTTTGTGGAAATAAACAATAGCAGGTTCACGTGTTACCCATCGTCTTCCGTCTGCTTCAGTAACGAGGGTGTGGTCGTTAACGCCAATAACAGCATTCTCAGTTGTCTTTAGTACCATAGTATCGCGCCAAGTACGGTGCAAACTACCATCATGCTTATAACTTTGAATTGTGATAAAGTCGCCTTCTTTTGGTAATTTCATGGCGTCCTCTTTCTACAATAAGGGTTATCCCCACTATTGTATCATAATTTTGTGAAAAGAGGGGAAATTCCTATAAATATTCTCTTAGAGCGGATGCTATGGCATCAAAGTCATAACCTTTTCTGGCTAAAGATTGTGTCAAGCGCTGCTTAAGTTCATAACCGTCGTATTTTTTACTAAATTTTTGATATTGCTTATCTATTTCTTTATAAAGGAGAGCTTGTTCAGTTTCTTCATCTGCTTCAAGTTCTAGATGATCGATTGCTAGTTTACTTTCTTGAAATGAAAAACCTTTATTGATAAGGCTTTGAGTTAATTTATCTTTTAGGGCTTTAGATGGTAGTTTTCCCTGATATTTTCGTAACAGTTTTGCAGCTACTCTAATGGCTATTTCTGAGAAATCAAATTGACTTAAAACATCGTCAATGATCGATTTGTTACAACCTTTTTGAAGCCATTTTTGCTTCAGCACATAGGCTCCTTTATCGCCTGAATTCAGATTTTGTTGAGCTAGACTTTCTAGGAGTTTGTAATCATCAATCCAGTGATCTCTTTTTAGATTATCAATAATTTTTGGAATTATATGAGGGTTTATTTCATGTTTAAAAAGGTAATCTTTTACCTCTTTCTCAGTACGTTGTTTAAAGGAAATAAAATAGAGAGCTAAGTTTTTACCATGAGAGAACTGAGCAAAGGATTTAATATTCTCAAGTTGATTTTTGTCCAGTATCATTTCTTTTGTCAACATATATTTAACGATGGTATCTTCTGTAACGTAGAGACTCTCTTTTTTGTCTATCTCAAGGAGATAAAGTCTCTTTTTCTTCTCGATTTTTGTGATTTTCATAGTTATTATTATATCAAAATGTTAGAATGGTAGTATGAATTTACAAGTGAAACAGCGTATCCCGCTTAAGATAAAACGCATGGGAATCAATGGCGAAGGCATTGGTTTTTATAAGAAAACTCTAGTTTTTGTGCCAGGGGCTTTGAAGGGTGAGGAAGTATTCTGTCAGGTTGTTTCTGTTAAGAGAAACTTTGTTCAGGCCAAATTATTAAAGATTAATAAACCTTCTAAGTTTCGTGTTGAACCTGCATGTAGTATTTATGAAGACTGTGGCGGTTGCCAGTTAATGCATCTTCGTTATGATAAGCAATTAGAGTTTAAAACTGACTTATTAGGACAAGCCTTGAAGAAGTTTAAACCGGCTAATTTTGAGTCATATGACATTCGTCCAACAATAGGGATGGAGCAACCACAACATTACCGAGCTAAACTACAATTTCAAACCCGTTCTTTTGGTGGTTCAGTCAAAGCTGGTTTATTTGCGGAAGGGAGTCATCGCCTCATTAATATTGATGATTGCCTAGTTCAGGATGAGCTAACTCAAGTCATCATGAATAAGGTGACAAATTTGTTAGATAAATACAGGTTGCCAATTTATAATGAGCGTAAAATTTCTGGAATTCGGACCGTTATGATACGACGTGCTTTGGGTTCAAATCAGGTCCAGTTGATTTTTGTAACCTCTAAATCAGTTTCTTTCACTAAATTAGTTAAGGAATTGACGGAAAGTTTTCCAGAAATCGTAACAATTGCTGTCAATTATAATTATTCGAAATCCAGTGAGATTTATGGTCAAGAGACGGAAATTCTTTGGGGACAAGACACTATTCAAGAAGAGGTACTGGACTATAACTTTGCTCTCTCTCCTCGTGCATTTTACCAGTTGAATCCTCAACAAACAGAGGTACTCTATGGTCAGGCCGTTGAAGCTTTGGATGTGGATAAGGCAGAACATCTTATTGATGCCTATTGTGGGGTTGGTACTATTGGACTTGCTTTTGCAAATAAGGTAAAGAGTATTCGAGGTATGGATATTATTCCTGAGGCTATTGAGGATGCTAGGAAGAATGCCAAATCACTTGGACTGGGAAATGCTCACTATGAGGTGGGTAAAGCAGAAGATATCATTCCACGTTGGTACAAGGAAGGTTATCGAGCAGATGCTCTTATTGTGGATCCCCCTAGAACTGGTTTAGATGATAAGCTACTTAAAACGATACTGGACTACACTCCTGAAAAAATGGTATATGTTTCATGTAATGTATCTACTTTGGCTAGAGACCTAGTTTCTTTGGCTAAAGTTTATGATGTTAATTATATCCAGTCAGTAGATATGTTTCCTCATACGGCTCGAACAGAAGCAGTTGTGAAGCTAACTAAGAAAATGTGATAAAACCTAACATAAAAAACAAGAAATTTTCAAAATTGTTGGAAAATTTCTTTATTTTTCTGAAAAATAGGAGTATAATAGGCTTATCGATTTTTTAAAGGAGGAGCGTATGAAAAAGAGCTTCATTCATCAACAAGAGGAAATTTCTTTTGTGAAGAATACTTTTACACAGTATTTGATTGATAAACTTGACGTCGTTGAAGTGCAAGGGCCTATTTTGAGTAAGGTCGGGGATGGTATGCAGGATAATTTGAGCGGTATTGAGAATCCTGTAACTGTTAATGTACTTCAGATTCCAGACGCGACATACGAAGTTGTTCACTCATTAGCAAAATGGAAACGCCATACTTTGGCTCGTTTTGGTTTCAATGAAGGTGAAGGGCTCGTGGTTAATATGAAGGCTCTTCGTCCAGATGAAGATTCATTGGATGCAACGCACTCTGTTTACGTTGACCAATGGGACTGGGAAAAAGTTATTCCTGACGGACATCGTAATATCGCTTATTTGAAAGAAACTGTTGAAACCATTTATAAGGTCATTCGTTTGACTGAGCTAGCAGTTGAAGCACGTTACGATATTGAAGCAATTTTACCTAAGAAAATTACCTTCATCCATTCAGAAGAGCTTGTTGAGAAGTACCCTGATTTGACACCAAAAGAGCGTGAAGATGCTATTACCAAGGAATATGGTGCTGTATTCTTGATTGGTATCGGTGGTGTTCTTCCTGATGGAAAACCACATGATGGTCGTGCACCTGACTATGATGACTGGACAACTGAGTCTGAGAATGGTTACCATGGTTTGAATGGGGATATCTTGGTTTGGAATGAACAATTAGGACATGCCTTTGAATTGTCATCAATGGGTATTCGTGTTGATGAAGATGCCCTTAAACGTCAGGTTGAAATTACTGGCGACCAAGATCGTTTGAAATTGGATTGGCACCAAGCCTTGTTACATGGCCTTTTCCCACTAACAATTGGTGGAGGTATTGGTCAGTCACGTATGGCTATGTTCTTGCTTCGTAAGAAACATATTGGTGAGGTTCAAACTTCAGTTTGGCCAGATGCCGTTCGTGAAAGTTACGAAAATATCTTGTAAAAAAAGCACTAACGAAAGTTAGTGTTTTTTGGTTAGCAATTGCTGTGTATAATTGCTCAACGAATTTTTTATTGGAGTAAATATCATGAGAGATGACTTATTTTTTCATAAAGAAAAAAGGCTCTTTTCTACCATTTGTCAAGTCTATCAAGGCTTTAAGTAAAAAAAGAGATAAGACAGTAACTATTCT
>NZ_JACLQS010000029.1:0-4922 GCF_016648815.1 Streptococcus sp. 9.1
CGCTAAGCGACTACCGTATCTAACAGGGGGCAACCCCCAACTACATCAGGCGTACTAGGGCTTAACTTCTGTGTTCGGCATGGGAACAGGTGTATCTCCTAGGCTATCATCACTTAACTCTGAGTATTCTCAACTCAAAATTGAATATCTATACTGTATCAAGAAACCAAATCGTTGTCAATATGTCTCAGTTACTTTCTTTGGATAAGTCCTCGAGCTATTAGTATTAGTCCGCTACATGTGTCACCACACTTTCACTTCTAACCTATCAACCTGATCATCTCTCAGGGCTCTTACTGATATAAAATCATGGGAAATCTCATCTTGAGGTAGGCTTCACACTTAGATGCTTTCAGCGTTTATCCCTTCCCTACATAGCTACCCAGCGATGCTCTTGGCAGAACAACTGGTACACCAGCGGTAAGTCCACTCTGGTCCTCTCGTACTAGGAGCAGATCCTCTCAAATTTCCTACGCCCGCGACGGATAGGGACCGAACTGTCTCACGACGTTCTGAACCCAGCTCGCGTGCCGCTTTAATGGGCGAACAGCCCAACCCTTGGGACCGACTACAGCCCCAGGATGCGACGAGCCGACATCGAGGTGCCAAACCTCCCCGTCGATGTGAACTCTTGGGGGAGATAAGCCTGTTATCCCCAGGGTAGCTTTTATCCGTTGAGCGATGGCCCTTCCATGCGGAACCACCGGATCACTAAGCCCGACTTTCGTCCCTGCTCGAGTTGTAGCTCTCGCAGTCAAGCTCCCTTATACCTTTACACTCTGCGAATGATTTCCAACCATTCTGAGGGAACCTTTGGGCGCCTCCGTTACCTTTTAGGAGGCGACCGCCCCAGTCAAACTGCCCGTCAGACACTGTCTCCGATAGGGATAACCTATCTGGGTTAGAGTAGCCATAACACAAGGGTAGTATCCCAACAACGCCTCACTCGAAACTGGCGTCCCGAGGTCATAGGCTCCTACCTATCCTGTACATGTGGTACAGATACTCAATATCAAACTGCAGTAAAGCTCCATGGGGTCTTTCCGTCCTGTCGCGGGTAACCTGCATCTTCACAGGTACTAAAATTTCACCGAGTCTCTCGTTGAGACAGTGCCCAAATCATTACGCCTTTCGTGCGGGTCGGAACTTACCCGACAAGGAATTTCGCTACCTTAGGACCGTTATAGTTACGGCCGCCGTTTACTGGGGCTTCAATTCATACCTTCGCTATTGCTAAGCACTCCTCTTAACCTTCCAGCACCGGGCAGGCGTCACCCCCTATACATCATCTTACGATTTAGCAGAGAGCTGTGTTTTTGATAAACAGTTGCTTGGGCCTATTCACTGCGGCTGACCATAAGTCAGCGCCCCTTCTCCCGAAGTTACGGGGCCATTTTGCCGAGTTCCTTAACGAGAGTTCTCTCGCTCACCTGAGGCTACTCGCCTCGACTACCTGTGTCGGTTTGCGGTACGGGTAGAGTATAATTAACGCTAGAAGCTTTTCTCGGCAGTGTGACATCACTAACTTCGCTACTAAACTTCGCTCCCCATCACAGCTCAATGTTATAGATATAAGCATTTGACTCATATCACACCTCACTGCTTGGCCAGACACTTCCAATCGTCTGGTTTAGTTAGCCTACTGCGTCCCTCCATCACTATATACTCTAGTACAGGAATATCAACCTGTTGTCCATCGGATACACCTTTCGGTCTCTCCTTAGGTCCCGACTAACCCAGGGCGGACGAGCCTTCCCCTGGAAACCTTAGTCTTACGGTGGACAGGATTCTCACCTGTCTTTCGCTACTCATACCGGCATTCTCACTTCTATGCGCTCCAGCACTCCTCACGGTACACCTTCTTCGCACATAGAACGCTCTCCTACCATACCTATAAAGGTATCCACAGCTTCGGTAATATGTTTTAGCCCCGGTACATTTTCGGCGCAGGGTCACTCGACTAGTGAGCTATTACGCACTCTTTGAATGAATAGCTGCTTCTAAGCTAACATCCTAGTTGTCTGTGCAACCCCACATCCTTTTCCACTTAACATATATTTTGGGACCTTAGCTGGTGGTCTGGGCTGTTTCCCTTTCGACTACGGATCTTAGCACTCGCAGTCTGACTGCCGATTATATCTCGTTGGCATTCGGAGTTTATCTGAGATTGGTAATCCGGGATGGACCCCTCACCCAAACAGTGCTCTACCTCCAAGAGACTTAACATCGACGCTAGCCCTAAAGCTATTTCGGAGAGAACCAGCTATCTCCAAGTTCGTTTGGAATTTCTCCGCTACCCACAAGTCATCCAAGCACTTTTCAACGTGCCCTGGTTCGGTCCTCCAGTGAGTTTTACCTCACCTTCAACCTGCTCATGGGTAGGTCACATGGTTTCGGGTCTACGACATGATACTAATGCGCCCTATTAAGACTCGGTTTCCCTACGGCTCCGTCTCTTCAACTTAACCTCGCATCATATCGTAACTCGCCGGTTCATTCTACAAAAGGCACGCTCTCACCCATTAACGGGCTCGAACTTGTTGTAGGCACACGGTTTCAGGTTCTATTTCACTCCCCTCCCGGGGTGCTTTTCACCTTTCCCTCACGGTACTGGTTCACTATCGGTCACTAGAGAGTATTTAGGGTTGGGAGATGGTCCTCCCAGATTCCGACGAGATTTCTCGTGTCTCGCCGTACTCAGGATACTGCTAGGTATAAAGACTATTTCGAATACGAGGCTATTACTCTCTTTGGCCTACCTTCCCAGGTAGTTCTTCTATAATCTTTAAGTCCACGTTGCAGTCCTACAACCCCGAAGAGTAAACTCTTCGGTTTGCCCTCTTGCCGTTTCGCTCGCCGCTACTAAGGCAATCGCTTTTGCTTTCTCTTCCTGCAGCTACTTAGATGTTTCAGTTCACTGCGTCTTCCTCTACATTACCTTAACAGTAATGAGTGACAGGCATTACCTGCCGGGTTCCCCCATTCGGACATCTCTGGATCATTGCTCACTTACAGCTCCCCAAAGCATTTCGTCGTTAGTCACGTCCTTCATCGGCTTCTAGTGCCAAGGCATCCACCGTGCGCCCTTATTAACTTAACCTTATTTTGGTCTTTCGACCTAACTCATTAAATATTCACAGCGTTTCGGTTTATTTTCTTGTTACTATCTATATGTAATTAATTACATATGGAATTTGATATAGATATTCAATTTTCAATGGACAATACTTGAATCTTTCGATTCAATGGAGCCTAGCGGGATCGAACCGCTGACCTCCTGCGTGCAAAGCAGGCGCTCTCCCAGCTGAGCTAAGGCCCCACAAGACCTCTCAAAACTAAATAAGAAACTCAAGTACATTCCGTTTTTCCTTAGAAAGGAGGTGATCCAGCCGCACCTTCCGATACGGCTACCTTGTTACGACTTCACCCCAATCATCTATCCCACCTTAGGCGGCTGGCTCCAAAAGGTTACCTCACCGACTTCGGGTGTTACAAACTCTCGTGGTGTGACGGGCGGTGTGTACAAGGCCCGGGAACGTATTCACCGCGGCGTGCTGATCCGCGATTACTAGCGATTCCGACTTCATGTAGGCGAGTTGCAGCCTACAATCCGAACTGAGATTGGCTTTAAGAGATTAGCTTGCCGTCACCGACTCGCAACTCGTTGTACCAACCATTGTAGCACGTGTGTAGCCCAGGTCATAAGGGGCATGATGATTTGACGTCATCCCCACCTTCCTCCGGTTTATTACCGGCAGTCTCGCTAGAGTGCCCAACTGAATGATGGCAACTAACAATAGGGGTTGCGCTCGTTGCGGGACTTAACCCAACATCTCACGACACGAGCTGACGACAACCATGCACCACCTGTCACCGATGTACCGAAGTAACTTTCTATCTCTAGAAATAGCATCGGGATGTCAAGACCTGGTAAGGTTCTTCGCGTTGCTTCGAATTAAACCACATGCTCCACCGCTTGTGCGGGCCCCCGTCAATTCCTTTGAGTTTCAACCTTGCGGTCGTACTCCCCAGGCGGAGTGCTTAATGCGTTAGCTGCGGCACTGAATCCCGGAAAGGATCCAACACCTAGCACTCATCGTTTACGGCGTGGACTACCAGGGTATCTAATCCTGTTCGCTCCCCACGCTTTCGAGCCTCAGCGTCAGTTACAGACCAGAGAGCCGCTTTCGCCACCGGTGTTCCTCCATATATCTACGCATTTCACCGCTACACATGGAATTCCACTCTCCCCTTCTGCACTCAAGTTTGACAGTTTCCAAAGCGAACTATGGTTGAGCCACAGCCTTTAACTTCAGACTTATCAAACCGCCTGCGCTCGCTTTACGCCCAATAAATCCGGACAACGCTCGGGACCTACGTATTACCGCGGCTGCTGGCACGTAGTTAGCCGTCCCTTTCTGGTAAGCTACCGTCACAGTGTGAACTTTCCACTCTCACACTCGTTCTTGACTTACAACAGAGCTTTACGATCCGAAAACCTTCTTCACTCACGCGGCGTTGCTCGGTCAGGGTTGCCCCCATTGCCGAAGATTCCCTACTGCTGCCTCCCGTAGGAGTCTGGGCCGTGTCTCAGTCCCAGTGTGGCCGATCACCCTCTCAGGTCGGCTATGTATCGTCGCCTAGGTGAGCCGTTACCTCACCTACTAGCTAATACAACGCAGGTCCATCTTGTAGTGGAGCAATTGCCCCTTTCAAATAAATGACATGTGTCACCCATTGTTATGCGGTATTAGCTATCGTTTCCAATAGTTATCCCCCGCTACAAGGCAGGTTACCTACGCGTTACTCACCCGTTCGCAACTCATCCAAGAAGAGCAAGCTCCTCTCTTCAGCGTTCTACTTGCATGTATTAGGCACGCCGCCAGCGTTCGTCCTGAGCCAGGATCAAACTCTCATTAAAA
>NZ_JACLQS010000003.1:0-202285 GCF_016648815.1 Streptococcus sp. 9.1
CTCTTCAGCGTTCTACTTGCATGTATTAGGCACGCCGCCAGCGTTCGTCCTGAGCCAGGATCAAACTCTCATTAAAAATTTTAATAATTGTTCGAGCGTTAACTCATTACCGTCGTCTGACGATTTATTCTTGTAAATTGACAGGTTATAATTCTTCTATCATAACCCTGCACTTGGTTTCTTATTCAGTTCTCAAAGGTCTTTGTCTCTCTTAAGACAACTTCTATATTCTAGCAAATCTAGAATGACTTGTCAACACTTTTTTGAAGTTTTTTCACTTCTCGTGTCCGCTGTCTCTCCCGAAACAGCTTATTTATAATATCATCTCTAGCTTGTCTTGTCAATAACTTGTGTTGATTTTAATTTTCTTTTTTTATAATACTTTTTAATAGTATTTCTTCTCTCGATTTATCTAAAAAAAGAAGAGTAAAACTCCTTACTCTTCTTCATCTTTATTTTTATTTTCAATTCTTTCTTTGACTTCATCGTAAGATAGGGCATGATTATCTTCTTCTGAATCTCCAAGAGAATCCTCCGGCATCTTACCAGTCTCATAAATTGACTTGATTTGTGCAGCATCAAGTGTTTCATACTTAAGCAAAGCTTCTGCAATGAGTGCATGTGTTTCTCGGTTTGCATTGATAATTTCAGCTGCTTTGTCATGTGCCTCAACTAAAAGTGATCGAATTTCTTCGTCAATAAGTTGAGCTGTATGAGCTGAGTAAGACTTATCTGTCGTAAATTGTCCTGGATTCATCGCATGATTACCTTCATATTGGACTGGTCCAAGTTTTTCGCTCATACCATATTCAGTAACCATTGCACGTGCTAACTGTGTTGCTTGCTCAAAGTCATTTGAAGCGCCTGAGGTTTGAACGTTGAAAATAATTTCTTCTGCAACACGTCCACCCATAAGACCTGCCAATTGTTCTTTTAGCTCATCTTTAGATGACAACATCTGATCCTCTTTTGGTAGAGAAATCATATAACCACCTGCGCGACCTCGTGGAACAATAGTAACCTTGTGAACATCACGAGCGCTAGAAAGTGTTAAACCAACAATTGTATGGCCGGCTTCATGGTAAGCCACAACTTTACGTTCGTGTTCTGAAACTTGGCGGTCTTTCTTAGATGGTCCAGCAATAACACGATCCTCTGCTTCGTCGATATCACTAGCATCAATTTTAGTCTTACTACGTCGTGCAGCAACTAGGGCTGCTTCATTCAAGACATTCTCTAAGTCAGCTCCAACAAAACCTGGAGTTTGTTGAGCAACAACTTTAAGGTCAACATCTTCAGCCAATGGTTTATTCTTGGCATGGACTTTCAAGATAGCTTCTCGGCCTTTTACATCTGGGCGACCAACAAGAACTTTACGGTCAAAACGTCCTGGACGTAGGAGGGCTGGATCAAGAACATCACTGCGGTTGGTTGCAGCAATAACAATGATATTCTCATTTCCATCAAATCCATCCATTTCTATCAACAGTTGGTTAAGGGTTTGTTCACGTTCGTCGTTACCGCCGCCCATTCCAGTACCACGACGACGACCAACCGCATCGATTTCATCAATAAAGATAATAGCACGTTCGGCCTTCTTAGCGTCTTCAAAAAGACTACGAACACGACTTGCTCCGACACCGACAAACATCTCTACGAAATCAGAACCTGAGATACTAAAGAAAGGAACATCTGCTTCACCAGCAACAGCTTTAGCAAGCAGAGTTTTACCTGTCCCTGGAGGGCCTTCAAGGAGAACACCCTTAGGGATACGTGCACCAAGTGCTTTATATTTACGTGGATTTTTGAGGAAATCTACGACTTCTACAAGTTCTTCTTTTTCTTCTTCCGCACCAGCCACATCTGTGAAACGAACTTTAATATTCTCTTTTGATTGAGTCTTAGCACGGTTGCGGCCAAAATTCATAGCACCGCGGTTACCGCCTTGATTCATCATGAAAAGGAAGAAAATAGCAATCCCAATCAAAGGTAGGTAACTAAAAAGATATGAAATCCAAGCACCACTTGAACTTTCACGTATCATTTTAACATTAACATCAGCTGCTTCTGATGCTGACTGCAATTTCTGCATGGTTGTTTCATTCTGCAGCACAGTCGATGTAAAGCTACGTGTCTCTGATGATGCACTACCTAAAAATGGTAGACTAAGATCAGTATCAACCTTTTCGGCCTTTTTGTAGCTACCTTTAACTTCAATGATACTACCGTCTGGCTGATAAGTGATAGATTTTACCTTACCATCTTCAATTTTCTTAACCAACTGTGTGTAAGACAATTGTTGACTTGGGCTTTGGCTTCCTCCTGCAAAGTATTGTACTCCGGTTACAACCGCAATAATAACTATGATGTAGAGAAAAGCGTTCCGTAAGAAGCCATTATTATTTTTATTATTCATAAATTAATTAGACCTTTACTTATTTTGTATAAATTTCTTCTTTTAGGACACCGACATAAGGGAGGTTACGGTATTTTTCATCATAGTCTAGTCCGAAACCAACGATAAATTCATTAGGAACATCGTAACATACGTAATCTGCCTCAATATCAACAACACGACCTTCTGGTTTATCAAAAAGAGTTGCGATTTTGACTGAATTGGCTTTACGGTACTTGAACATATCTCGAAGATAAAGGAGCGTACGACCTGTATCAATGATATCTTCAATAAAGATGATGTCTCGTCCTTCAACATTAGTGTCAACATCTTTAAGAATCTTTACTTCACCACTGCTGACAGTTCCACCACCATAACTTGAAACGACCATAAAGTCCATCTCAATATGGGTATCGATATGTTTGATAAGTTCTGCCATAAATGGAACAGCACCTTTCAAAACACAGACTAGTAGAGGATTTTTCCCCGCATAATCCTCTGTCAATTGTTGTCCTAGTTCTTTAGTTTTAGCTACGATATCCTCTTGGGAAAAGAGGACTTTTTTAATGTCTTTTTCTAACATTTGGGTTCCCTTTCTCGAAGTCAATGTTCTGTTATTATACCACTTTTACTTCAATCATCGTTATTTGAACATGGTATTTGATTAGAAATTCTTATAAATGACTACAGTGCCATAAAGTATAGCATTTTCAGGTCTTTTTTTCAAATAGAGACGCCCAGCAACATAAAGAAAAATAATCTGGCCATCTTGTTCTCCTATAATGGCTTTTTGACGATCCTTCTCTAAAATCTTATTGTCTATAAACAGTCGTCTTAATTTTTTATGGTGACTACCAAGGTCAATCTTATCTCCTTCTTTTCTATGACGAATCACTATTGGGGCATCTGACCAAATGCTAATAGCATCTGTGTTAGAAACGTCATTGAATTCTGAAAAAGTCAAGGTATAATCCTCAAACTCAACAGATTTTCCAAATTCTAAGAGACAAGAAGGGGATAAAGAGATAACCTCTTCTTTCCTTACTAGGAAAGAAGTCTGTGTTTTTACTAGTTCGTAACCATTTTTTAGGGGTATCTTCCCTGAACCATTTTTTCTTAGATAACTTATCAATTGATTAAATTGGCCTTTAGAAAGCTGTAAATCAGGAAAGGTATCTAAATAGTTCTGAAGAAGAAAGAGCTGGACAGGATCTGACTGTTGCTGAAAAACAGATAAATCAGTGATAGTAATATCCTTTGTTAACTCCCCTAAAGCTTGCTTCATAAGACCAATCTCCTCGGCTAAAAGACAAAGGTGCTCCTTAAATTTAGGATTTTCCTGAGATAAGGTAGGAAGATAGGACAGTCTGATGCGATTCCGAAGATAGGCTAGTGACGTATTACTCCTATCCTCAAAATGGAAAGTTACGGGAAGCTGATCTTTCGTAAGATGCAAAAAGGGACGAATAATCTGACCAGTACCAAATGGTCTGATAGCTGAAATTCCTGTCAGGTGTCTTAAACGACTTCCTCTCAACAGTCTCATAAAAATCGTCTCTGCTTGATCATCTGCATGATGGGCTGTTACAAGAGCAGAGTAATCATAATCTTTCATGACCCGCTTAAAAAACTCATAGCGAAAGGTACGGGCAGCATTTTCTGAAAACTTTCCTGAGAAGGCACTATAGTGAAAAGGGACCTTATGTTCCTCTGCCCAATGACGTAAATACGCTTCTTCATGCTCCGACTCTTGTCGTTGTTTATGGTTAACGTGAGCAATCCCCAACTGAATATCCAAATCTTTTTGATGGTTATACAAAAAGTGCAGCAAACTCATAGAGTCTGCTCCACCTGATACTGCTACTAAAATTTTCTTGTGCTGGTTAAAATAACCCTTGGCTTGCATCATTTGCAACAATTTTTGTGTCATTATTTTAAAATTCCATAAACATCATCTGCAATTGAGGTGATTTTGTCATAGCCCTCTTTATCCGTAAAAATCGATAGAATAAAGGGAGAATCTGCATAAACAATAGCGACGTCATGTTTAAAGTCGTAGGCATCACCAATTTTATGAGCGACAGGCACATCAATGTTTTTGGAAATACGTTCGCCATCATAGTCCGTACTTGAAAGATAATTGATAATATCTCCATTTTGTCTATAAACAGCCTCCATCAAAGTACCTGCGGCTCTAGCAGTCAACTCCTTTTTATCCATATTCCACGAAGTCGCTGCGGCTTTATCTACTGATTTTTGGAAGGCCTTGTCATACTGATTGGTTACATAATAACCTAATATATTTGTCGCTACATTATCTGAGTTTTGGGCTACAGCCTTTAACAGATTTTCCAAGCTATAATTCTTATCATCAGGTATCTTACTAATCTTTCCAGAACCATCTGGATCATAGGCACCTGGAAAACCATGCACAGCTGCGGTATATTGATACTCATCTGATAATGATAATTTTTTTTGAGACAGACGTTCCTGTGCATAATAGAGTACTCCAAGCTTGGCTACGCTTGCTGCATACATGCTTTTTTCGTCATTGATAGCAGCTACTCGGTCCGTATCAAGCTGTTTAACATAAACTGAGATGCGCTCTTGATTGTTATACTTCTCATTAAGGACTTTTTGAACAGCCTCGATGCGATTGTCAGTCGTTGATAAATCAGAAGCGTTGATCCACCCCTCACCGTCTACCAAATAGTAGGTCCCTGCATGCGTCTGAGCTGCTTGGCTAACCTTAATGGGTTTAAAACTAGCGAGTTTGGAGTCAGCTTTTTCAGTTCCTAAAACGTAAGGTTCTTTGTATACCGTTAAACCATCTTTAGTCCATAAGGTCATATCTACTGGTTTTTCATTATAGATACTGTCGTCTACAATTGATTTCTGACTAGCGGCTACATAATCACCATCTTGAAGTTGGAAAACAGGCTCACCTTTAGCATTCCAAAAAATAGCAGAAATTGATAGTTTGGTATCCGCTTGGATACTGGTTTTAAATTCTGTTAAATCCTTGTTCTTATAAGTTAGGATAGTTGTTATCGTTCTTGGATTTTTAGGAATCTGTTTAAATTGAGCCAAACTAGCTGTAGTATTTTGAGTCAATTTTTGGACCTGTTTTTGGGTCAGAGTTAGCTCCTTCTCCATAGGAAGTAAGACTAGGGGGCTAGAAGATACAAGCACAACAGTTGCAGCTATTAAGAGCTTTTTCATGCTTGCTTCTTCACCTCCTCTTTCCTCGGTAATTCCATTTTAAGTTGCTGATTTTTTTCTGATAGTTCCTCTAACTTGGCTTCTGAATAGGTTAAAAAAGTTTCTACAGTTTTTAGTAAATCTTTCATTAGGGTAATAAGCTTGGTACAGGATAGATTGACTCTCCTTCACGTGAATAATAGTACTTAGCACGCGCATATTTCTCGGCGAAAGCATCATCCTTAAGTTTCTTAGCCAAATCCTTTCGTTCCTTTGTCTGATCCGACAATTTATCATAGTCTTTCTGAAGCGACAAGACTTCCTTCTCTTGCTGTTTGATATTCATATAGGTCTCAACCAGATTATAGGTTGGCAAGATAAAGAGTAAAACAACCACAAAAAGAATCCACCCCATAAAGCGATTCCTTTGTTCGTGTTCGGCACGCTCTAATCGTTGCTCTTGATTGGCATTATCAATGTAATCGTTCGTAAGCTGTACAATATTAGGCTTCTTGCTCATCTGCTTCAATCCTTGTTTCACTTATAATCTCGTACATTTTTGCCGCATCTTCTTTTTTAGTACTGTCTTTCATTTCTAAAACACGGACAGTTAAAAGTTTATTTCCAAAACGAACTTCCACTTGGTCACCAATTTTTAAATCTGTAGATGACTTAGCGAGTACTCCATTTACTTTTATACGTCCTTTATCAGCTACTTCTTTAGCAACTGGACGGCGTTTGATAATTCGTGATACTTTTAAATATTTGTCTAATCTCAATGTTACTGTTTCCTTTTCGTTAGGATATCTCTTCTATGATAGCATTTTTTTGAGAAAATAGGTGACTAAAGCCTTTTCAAGTACAAAAATAAGAGAATCGACACTAGTCGACCCTCTCAGGAGATTTATGAAAAAGAAAAGTTTTAGGATATTTTATAGTATAGAGAGACTTACTTAAACTTTCCTTAAGCTTCTTTTTTTTCTTTACGTTCTTTGATTTCCATAAATGTCTGTCCAAAAATTTTTAATTCTTCAAGAATCTCATAGTCTTTCTTGTTACGAACATCAAAAGTAATCTCTACTTTCCCTTGGTTATCACTGATTTTTGCTTTTAAATGCGTTTTAGAGATGGCTTCGAAATAGTCTTGAGTCAAGAAGAATTTAAGAGAGGCTTTTTCGAAACGAACAATAATAGTATCGTTCTTACGCTCGACTAATTCTGCAAAGGCAGCATCCAAATAGGCCTTAACCAGACCAATCTCAATGAGATAGGCAACTTGGTCTGGATATTCTCCAAAGCGGTCAATAAGCTCATCTTGAAGGTCTTGATAGTCTTTCTGATTCTCAATTTCTCGAATACGCTTATAAATTTCAATTTTTTGGCGCTCGTCAGAAATATAGTCAGAAGGGAGGTAAGCATCAATCTGAAGATTGAACTCTGCATTTCCTTTACGGCGAACTTGAGTTTTACCTTGACGTTTATTGATAGCCTCTTCCAAGAGTTGCGAGTACATTTCGAATCCGACTGAGTCGATGAAACCACTTTGAGAAGCACCAAGAATGTTCCCGGCACCACGAATTGATAAATCACGCATGGCAATTTTGAAACCTGATCCCAGTTCTGTAAATCCCTTAATAGCATCCAATCGCTTCTCAGAAACTTCCGTCAACACTTTGTCAGGACGATACATGAGATAGGCATAAGCAATTCGATTACTACGCCCCACACGACCTCTCAACTGATAAAGAGTAGATAAGCCCATATGATCTGCATTCTCAATAAAGAGCGTATTAACGTTGGAGATATCAATCCCTGTCTCGATAATGGTCGTTGCTACCAAAACATCGTAATCACCATTCAAGAAATCCAAGAGGGTATTCTCCAACATAACCTCACTCATCTGACCATGAACAAATCCGATACGTGCTTCAGGGACTAGCTCATGTAGTTCAGAAACTTTTTGATCAATGGTTTCAACACGATTATAAACATAAAAAATCTGGCCGCCTCGGTCCATCTCTCTTAATATCGCTTCTCGAATAAGACCAGGATTGGTTTCCATAACATAAGTTTGAACTGGATAACGGTTGGTAGGTGCTGTCTCAATAATCGACAAATCACGAATACCTAACATAGACATATGAAGCGTACGAGGAATAGGTGTCGCAGTTAGCGTAAGTACATCAACCCTAGCCTTCAACTCCTTAAGTTTCTCTTTATGCTTCACGCCAAAACGTTGTTCTTCATCAATTACTAGCAAGCCTAAGTCAGAAAACTTAACATCTTTGGACAGCAGGCGGTGGGTACCGATAATAATATCAATACGCCCTTTAGCTAAATTTTCAATAGTCTCATTTTGCTCTTTTTTACTTCTAAAACGACTGAGTTCATCTACCTCAACAGCATGATTTTCAAAACGTTCTTTAAAATTCAAATAATGCTGGTGGGCAAGAACTGTTGTAGGAACTAGGATAGCAACTTGCTTTCCATCATTGACCGCCTTGAAGGCAGCACGCATAGCTACCTCTGTCTTACCAAAACCAACATCACCAACCAAGAGACGATCCATGGGTTTGTCTGACTCCATGTCTGCCTTAATTTCCTTGATAGAACGCAATTGATCCTCTGTCTCAGCATAGGTAAAATCATCTTCGAAATCCCTTTGGTTATCATCATCTGGTGAAAAAGCAAAACCTTTAAGTTGACTACGCTCAGCATAAAGTTTTAAGAGATCATCGGCAATATCCTCTACTTGCTTGCTTACTTTTTGTTTAGTCTTTTGAAAACGCCCATCATTGAGTTTATTAATTTTAGGCTCTTTTCCGTCCGCTGATACATACTTAGAGAGACTCTCAATCTGCTCAACAGGTAGAGAAATTGTTGCAGCATCCTGATATTGGATGGTCAAGTAGTCACGATGCACCCCTTTAATCTCAATAGTCTCAATACCTTTAAATTGACCGATACCATGAGTCTGGTGTACAACATAATCACCTTTTTCAAGTTCATTGTAATCTTTGAGACGCTCTGCATTGGAAACGTGACTGGCACGCGCACGACGTTTTACTTTTTTATGAAAAATCTCACGTTCAGTGACAAGAACAAGCTTTTCATCCGCAAAGTAAAAACCATTGGATAAGTTTCCTAAGACTAACTGAGGCTTATGAGGGATCAAATCTCCAAAACTACTAAGGGGTAAATCTAAATCATATTCTTCCAAGGTTTCCTTCAAAGATTTGAGCTGCTTCTCAGACCCCACTTGTAAAATAACTGTTGCCTTATTCTTGGTATAGCGATGTATTTCATCAACTAGAAGTGGGAACTGGTTAAAGAACTCTTGCATAGGGTATTGCGTGAATTGATACAACTTATCAAATTTAAGATTTCCCAATCCCTTATGAAAATTCGAAAAGAAACTAGCTGGCTGATAGTTACGTAAAGTCTTAAATGAATCCACTAAGTAATTTAGATGACTCAGAGACTTGCCCTGATGAAGATCCTCAGTTAAAAGATTAGCCACTTCCAACTCAAGACGTCCATGGCGGTCCACTATCTTTTGAAAATCATCAATGAATACAGGAGTTCCCTTTGGAAGGTAGTCAAATAAGGTGTAAGCTTTATCATAAAAGAGAGACAAAAACTTACGTAAATCTTTATGACGGTAACCATCAATCGTAACTGACAGAACTTCCTCAAGGTAAGCTTTATGAGGACCTTCTGCCTTCGAGACCGCACTTTCTAGGGCCTTCTCAGCACGTTGGTAATCTTCTCTTGTTAAGATAATATCATCTGCCGGAGATACGATAACATGCTCTAAATTGTCTAAAGATTTTTGACTATCGCTATCAAACTGACGAATACCATCAATCTCGTCTCCAAAAAATTCTAAACGGTAGGGGAGTTCTGCAGTCAGTTCATAGATATCTAAAATATCGCCCCTACGACTAAACTCACCAGGTGAGAGAACCTGCTCTACCCTTTGGTATCCAATATGAGTCAGATGCTTACTGAGAGCCTCTAAATCATGTTCTTCCCCTAGTGCTAAGTTAATACGAGAGTCTTTATAAACCTTAGGGTTAGGCAAATGTAACTTAGTCCCAACTAAACTCGTGACCAAAACCCCACTGGCCTCTTTATCTATTAAAAAATTAAGACTTTCGAGACGAGAATGGGTCTTTTCTGGAGAAGCGAAGATAAACTCTGCAGCTACTACATCATCTGCAAAAAAAGAATAAACCTTATCCTCTCCTAAGATAGCTGACAAATCTCCTGTTAGTTGCTCAGCTTCATTTTGTGTTGAAGTAACGATTAGAATCTTAGGAACCTGCTCAGAAAGGGCAGATGCCATGACAACTGCCTTGCTGGAACCAGAAAATCCCATAACCAACTGTCTACTCAATAAAGTTACTTTATCACGCCACTCAAGCAATTGAGGATTCTTCTCAAAAAGATCTAATAGGGTATTAGCCATTATAACGCCTCATGGTGTCTTCGAAATCATTGGTTTTAAGGTAATGATTGAGGGCCGTCTCTACCTTGTCTAAAGTCAGTAAAATTGTGGCATAATCATCTTCACTAAATTTTCCAAGGACATGATTAACGACCGTCATTCCTTTCTGTGGACGGCCAATACCAATTTTTATACGGTCAAATTCTTGAGTGCCAGTTTCAGCAATGATAGATTTAATACCATTATGACCACCCGCTGAACCTTTTTGACGAAAGCGCAATTTCCCAACTTCCATATCTAAGTCATCGTAAATGACGATAAAATCCTCCATGGGAATATTGTAATAAGCTAGTAATGCTCTAACAGCTAGGCCAGATAGATTCATAAAGGTTGTTGGTTTCACAAAATAAACCTTCTCACCATTTAAAAAGGTCGAAGCCACTTCAGCCTTAAAGGTCCTTTCTTCAGAAAAAGTTAATCCCAGTTCCTTAGCCATTAGGTCAATAGCCATAAAACCAACATTGTGACGTGTCTCATGGTATTTTGAACCAGGATTTCCCAAGCCAACTACTAATTTTGTCATTATTTCTCCTCTTTGATAAACAGCAAAAGGACTGAAAAATACTTTTCAGCCTTGTGCACTATTTTTTATTTTCTAAACGTTGAAACGGAATTCCATGATGTCGCCATCTTGGACAACATATTCTTTTCCTTCTTCACGAAGGCGACCAGCTTCCTTAACAGCTTTCTCAGAACCATATTTAATGAGATCATCGTAAGACATGGTTACGGCACGGATAAAGCCTTTCTCGAAGTCAGAGTGGATAATTCCGGCTGCCTGTGGTGCCTTGATACCGCGTTTAAAGGTCCAAGCACGCACCTCTTTTTCACCAGCAGTGAAGTAAGTTCCAAGACCAAGCAAGTGATAGGCTGCGCGTGTCAGTTTATCAACTCCTGATTCTGTCAAACCAAGGTCTTCTAGGAACATCTCCTTATCTTCATCATCCAATTCAGAAATTTCTTCCTCAACACGTGCTGAGATAACAACTACTTCTGCATTCTCAGTCGCTGCAAACTCGCGAATTTGTTTGACATAATCAATATCATCAGGATTTGCGACTTGGTCTTCATCAACATTAGCCACATAAAGTACTGGTTTTGTTGTCAAGAGGAAGAGTCCCTTAACAATTTTTTGCTCTTCCTCAGTAAAATCAATCGTACGTGCAGACTTACCATCTTCTAGAACGGGTTTAATCTTTTGAAGAATGTTAAACTCTGCTACAGAATCTTTATCTTTTTGTGTACGCGCAATTTTTTCGACACGCGCATAACGTTTGTTAATTGATTCAAGGTCAGCCAAAATCAATTCTAGATTGATTGTATCAATATCAGCCATCGGATCTACAAAGGCATCCTCACGCCCTTGTTCACGCATAACGTTTTCATCATCGAAAGAACGAACCACATGGACAATCGCATCTACTTCACGAATGTTCGCCAAGAACTTATTTCCAAGACCTTCACCCTTTGATGCTCCTTTTACGATACCCGCAATATCTGTGAACTCAAATGTAGTTGGAACTGTCTTTTTAGGGGTAATAAGTTCAGTCAGTTTCGTCAAACGCTCATCTGGTACCTCAACCATACCTACGTTTGGATCAATTGTCGCGAAAGGATAGTTAGCAGCTTCCGCACCCGCTTTTGTAATTGCATTGAAAAGAGTTGATTTACCAACGTTTGGCAAACCGACGATACCTGCTGTTAAAGCCATTAATTTATTTCTCCATAAAAAAGTAATTCAGTTAATTATAACACAAAAATTGTTAAAAATAGGCAACTTCCCTTTGAGAATCATAAAAAGGAAAGCAAGGCAAAGAATGCTATAAAGAAGATGATTAGGGACTTTAGAAAGTCTTTATATTGCTAGTGAAGTAATTTTCTTAACATAAAACTCTTGTTATATAGTCTCTCCAACACCTGTTACAAAACCTTCTTAAGTTTCTTCTCGAAATCATGACGACTCATCATGACCACATGATCACAATTCGTACAACGAATCTTAATGTCAGCTCCAAGACGTATTACTTCCCATTCATTAGCTTTTTTTCCTGTTGCTTTGATAGTACAAGCATGTGGTTTTTTCATTTCAACTAAACTTCCAATTTGGTACATAAATTCCCTTTCTAGTAAAAAAGTTATCCACAGTGGATAACTTTTTCGATTTTAGTTTGTTCTTACAGGTGTAATCAATTGAATAAAATTCTCACTGTCATCTGCTGGCGTCAATGTAAATGGACGTACTGGTGAAATGAAACGTACACGGACAGTCTCACTCTTAAGAGCTTTCAAAGCATCTATTAGGTAGGTTGGATTGAAACTAATGACCAAATCTCTACCTGAAACATCTTGCACGTCAATGTCCTCATTCACCTTTCCGACTTCTGGCGAATTAACATGGGCACTGACACTACCATTAATGATTTCGAGTTTAACGGTACCACTTTGACTAGCATTAGAAATCAAATATGAACGTTCCATAGCAGAACGAAGGCTAGCAGTCTCAAAAACAACTTCTGTTTCAAATGAATCGGACAAGAGACGATTAGTGTCTGGATAATTTCCTTCAAGTAAACGTGTATAGAAAGAAATTGTTTCACTACGGAATAGAATTTGATTTATTGAGAAGAAGACCTCTAAGTTTTCAATATCATCGCTAAAGACTGCCGACAATTCTTTAAGTGAGCGACTTGGGATTACGACATCAAAGTTATCTGCAGAATGTTCCAGAACAAGTTGACGTTGACTCATTCGGTGAGAGTCAGTTGCTACAGCTTTGAGATCTTTATGATTTGAAAGAACAAAGTGAACTCCGGTTAAAATTGGACGACTTTCTTGTGTGCTTGCTGCGAATGAAGTTTCAGCAATGATAGATTTTAAAACTTTTGTGTCCATGAGTAATGGTGTCAAGCTATCAACTTCCTGAATACGGGGATATTGTTCAACATCTTTCCCTTTTAAAGTAATCTCTGATTTACCACTCTTTAGTAAAACTTGGTATTGTTCGATTTCTTCAAAAGTAAGGGTAACATCAGGCAAGCTTGAGACAACATTAATGAAAAAGTTTGCTTCCAAAAGGATACTACCTGGTTGTGTAATTAATAGACCTGCATTTTCCTCCGAAACTGAGATACTATTTTCAATTGAGATTTGCCCGTTTGATCCTGTCAAATAGATACCATCACTGGTAACTTCGATTTTAATCGTCGATAGAATTGGGATAGCATTTTTAGAAGAAATAGCACGGCGAGTCGTATGAAGTGCTTGTAAGAAATAAGCTTTATTAATCGCAAATTGAATCATGATGCTCCTTTATTTTATTAGTATTATTTTAGTAGTAGTAGTAGGTCTTGTGTACACTGTGCATAAGTCTACAAAACATAGTTTTATCAAGGCTTTGAACTTGTGCACAGCCTGTGGAAGAGTTTGAATGATTTTTAATAGTTATCCACAAGTGTCATTTTATCTTGTTTTTGATGGTATCAATTTCAATGCGTAAACTGTCATCTTGGGCAATCATATTTTTGATTTTATTGTATGCATGTAAGACAGTTGAGTGGTCTCTTCCGCCAAATTCTTTTCCAATTTTTGGAAGGGAGTTATCAGTCATTTCACGCGCAAGATACATGGCTACCTGACGTGCCAAGACAATATTTTGTGTTCGTTTAGTTGCCTTAATCTCTTTTACAGTGACATTATAAAATTTCCCTACCTCAGTTTGGATATCCTCAATCGGAATAAGAGTTAACTTAGGACCATCCATTTTACGTGCGCGAATGGCTTCGGCAGCTACCTCAACTGTGATAGTATCTAACTGGCGAACATTGGCAACTAAGCTAATATCTTTTAAGGCCCCCTCCAAGTCACGGACATTTGAATCAAATTGGCCAGCTAAATACTCAATTGTTTCAGGAGGAAAATGATAATCATAGTCCATAATCTTATTAGTAAGAATGGCCACTCGCGTTTCAAAGTCAGGTGGTGTGATATTGACGGTTAACCCCCATTTAAAGCGCGTGACAAGACGCTCTTCCATCTCGTTCAATTGATCTGGATTACGGTCGCTGGTCAGGACAATTTGTTTGTTATTATTGTGAAGGACATTGAAAGTATTGAAGAATTCCTCTTGAGTGGCTTGCGTTGATTTTTTAGCCAATGATTGAATATCGTCAATTAAGAGAACGTCCAGATGACGATATTTAAGTTTTAGTTCGTCCATTTTATCTAAACGGATATGTACAACAAATTCATTAATAAAATTCTCTGCAGTAATGTATTTAATGCGTGCTTGAGGATTATCATGTAAGACCTTGTTTCCAATGGCATTGAGCAAGTGAGTTTTCCCGAGACCAGGTCCTCCGTAAATAAATAGAGGGTTATAAGTAGCTCCTGGTGAATCAGCTACAGCTAAAGATGCAGCAACTGACCAACGATTTTCATCCCCTTGGATAAAATTATCAAAGGTATACTTACTATTTAAGTCTGAGTCCAATGTAGGAAGAGCAGGGGTCTGCTGTTCCTTTTTATTACCAAAGTCATTATTTGCTACAGTTGAATTTGCCTCGTTTATGAGCGCTTCGTCAAAGACGTACTCAACTTTTATTTCACTATTATAGGCTTCAAAACCAGCCATCAAAATGAAAGATTGCATATTCTTTTCCCAGAATAGCTTTTTGACTTCTTCAAGCAGAATTGTAGCAACGTTATTTTGAACTTTGATGAGCTTGGTGTCTAGGACATAATAATCAAAAGTGGCTTGTGTTAGTTCCTCTTTGGCCAGCTCTAAGAGCTTATTCCAAAAAAAATGCTCTTTTTCGGTCATTCCATCAATTCTCCTTCTTTATTCTTGTTCTCTGATTCTATCATAAAACAAAAAAGTTTTCCACAGGTCAGAAGATAAAAGTTTTTCGAGTTATCCACAGCTAAAAAAAGACAATTCACATTGTACACAAGAGTTATCCACAAGTTGTGAATAAAAAAAGAAACCCTCGTAAATAAAGGGAGGGCAACATTTTTATGATGTGGATAAGTTTGTTTCTTTTTCTCATCAATTCACAGGTCAAATTAGCTTGTTGATAATTCTGTTAAAATCTTCCTCCGTCGAAAAGTGGATCTGAATAGTTCCAGAGTGATTTTTGTGATAACGAAGAGTAACGGGGAGACCAAGTGATTTTTCTAGTTCTTTTTCTTTATCTTTTATGTGAATATCTTTTTTTGATTTTTGTTTTTTAGGAAGTTCTTGAAGTCTTTTTTCCAGAGTACGAACGGACCATTTTTCAGTAAGCACCTGATGATAGATAGTTAATTGCTTTTGGGTATCCTCAACAGATAAAAGCGCTCTAGCATGTCCTTGACTCAGTTTGCCATTTTCGATACTTGTCTGTATCTCTTTGGGAAGTTGGAGGAGTCTGAGAGCGTTACTGATATAGGGCCTGGATTTCCCCATAGCTTTTGCCAGTTCCTCGTGACTGTAAGCTAACTCATTAATTAAACTACGATAGGCCTTTGCTTCTTCAATAGGATTGAGATTCGAGCGTTGTAAATTTTCAATAATAGCTTGTTTACGACTCTCTTGATCTGAGACTTCCTTTACGACTGCAGGGATTTCTGTCATTCCCAGACGTTTACAGGCACGTAAACGTCTTTCCCCAGCAATTAGTTCATAACCAATAATGTCCGATTTTCGGACAATGATTGGCTGTATCAGTCCATTTTCAGCGATTGATTGGCTTAGTTCTGCTAATTCTTCATCAGAGAATTCTATACGAGGTTGAAAAGGATTTGGGTAGATTTCACTAATAGGTAAAGCTTTGAGTTGTTCTTGCATGTTATTCCTTTCCAAAAAAGACCTTTACATTATTGTAAAGGTCTTTTGACAGATTTGTCAATGACTTAGTCAGATAAGTCTTCTGTAGATTTTGTTAATTTAAGTTCTTCAGTTTTCTTCTCTTTACCACGATAGAAGGTTACCTTGATTGTATCTCCGATACTATGGCTGTAAAGATTGGTTTGAATATCAGTTTTTGAGCTGATTTCCTTACCGTCAATTTCAGTAATAACATCATTTTCTTGAAGTTTACCGTCAGCTGGCATACCTTTTTGAACGCTACCGACAACAACTCCAGATTTAACTTCATCTGGTAAATCTAATTTAGAAGTTGCACTGCTAGAAAGGCTATTAAGATCGGCCATTGAGATTCCTAGGGCTGGGCGTGTAACTTTACCGTCTTTTTCCAATTGATTAATGATTTCGACAACATCGTTTGATGGAATGGCGAATCCCATACCTTCAACGGCACTACCAGCGACTGCTGACGTTGATGAAATCTTACTTGAGTTAATACCGATAACTTGTCCTTCAATATTGACTAAGGCACCACCAGAGTTACCAGGGTTAATGGCAGCATCTGTTTGGATAGCATTTGTTGAGACAGTTTCACCATTGTCGTTTTGCATAGTTACGGTACGGCTAAGGCTAGATACGATTCCCTCTGTTACTGAGTTGGCGTATTCGGTACCAAGTGGGCTACCGATAGCAATTGCCTTTTCACCAACTGTGAGGGAGTTTGAATCTGCAAATTCTGCGACGGTTTTTATTTTATCTGAAGAAACTTTGACAACTGCTAGGTCAGAGTAAGTATCTTTACCAACGAGTTCACCAGTAATTTTTGATCCATCTGAAAGCATGATTTCAAGTTTTTTAGCACCATCAACAACGTGGTTGTTGGTTACGATGTAGGCCTCTTTCCCATCTTTTTTATAGATAACACCGGAACCTTCACCAGCGACTTGCAATCCATCAGAATCTTTTGATTTGTCTTGGCTAGAATCAGAACTATCATCTCCACCAAAAATACGACCATAAAGTTCATTTAGGGAATCTGAAGATGAGCCTTCTTGGTAATTGATGACAGAAACAACGGCATTTTGTACTTTCTTAACGGCCTTAGTTGTATCTGTTGTATTGTTGTATACGGTCTTAGCTGTTTTAACACCTGTATCTGTTGTATTGGTAAAAGATACCCCTGCTGCTGTTAATAGGATAAAGGCACCTAGTAGACCACCTAGTAAGCCAATAACAAGCATTGCAATTGGCGCTACTATTTTTTTCCAGTTAAATTTTTTCACGTTTAGTCCTCCTTTTTGATAAACATATCAAAGTAAGCTTAATTATATCATAAAGTGATTTTAAAAAACAGTTATCAACAGTCTGTGGATAAGTTTCAAAAAGTGTAGATAAAAAGCGATTTTATAAGGATAACTATAGATGCTTGACACGAAAAAGGTGTGGATAAGGTGTTAAAAGATTGTGGATATGTGCTATAATAAGCCTATGAAAGTTAAATTGATTACCGTTGGAAAACTGAAAGAAAAATATTTGAAAGATGGCATTGCGGAGTATGTCAAACGACTAGGACGCTTCACAAAATTTGAATCTATAGAATTAACGGATGAAAAGACGCCAGATAATGCAAGTGAAGCTGAAAATAAAGCTATCCTAGACAAAGAAGGACAGCGTATCTTGGCTAAAGTAGGTGATCGTGATTATGTCATTGCCTTAGCTATTGAAGGAAAACAATTTCCCTCGGAACAATTTGCTAAAGAGTTAGAGCAAGTGACCCTTAGAGGCTATTCAGATATTACTTTTATTATAGGGGGCAGTTTGGGACTCTCTCCAACAGTAAAAAAGAGAGCTAATCGATTGATGAGTTTTGGTCTCTTAACATTCCCTCATCAGCTTATGCGCCTTGTATTAGTAGAACAAATTTATCGTGCATTCATGATTCAGCAGGGAAGTCCTTATCATAAGTAGAAAAAAGGAAACAGACATGTTCAGAATGAAAAAACGCTCCTATCGTGTTTTTGAAGGATTACGAGTAGCAACTCTAGTTAGTTATATAGGAGGCTTCATTGATGCCTATACTTACAATACTCAAGACGGTCGATTTGCAAGTATCCAGACAGGCAATCTCCTCTATTTGGTCATTCACCTTGTTGAGGGGCATATTGCAAGAGCTTTTAGCTATGTAATACCTATCTTTTTCTTTGTTTTAGGTCAGTTTTTTGTTTTTTTTGTTAAGAAGTGGCTCATTAACCATAAGTGGGGATGGCATTTGCAAGCGATTAGACTTGCCCTTCTCTTGATGACTATTCTTGCAATTATTACACCATACGTTGATTCTACTATTACGATTGCAGGCTTGGCATTCTTCGCCTCTCTTCAAGTAGGTATTTTTAAGCGAGTCAGAGGTGTAAATTATGCTTCCTTTATGATGACTGGTAATATTACTAATACTTCTTTAACCATTGCTAGGGCTATTGACGAGGGTGATGCCAAAGCGCTTAAACAAGCTTCTTATACAACTATTATCATCTTTACATTCATGGTAGGAGTCGCAGCCTCAACTTGGTTTGCTCAATATTTACATGAATACAGCCTATATACGACTTTGCTTCCCTTGTTTGTTTTAAATTATTTCTTATTTATCGAGGCAAAAGAAAAACGCAACTAGAGATTCTAGAATGCGTTTTTTTATCTGATCCCAGCAGGATTCGAACCTGCGACCGTTCGCTTAGAAGGCGAATGCTCTATCCAGCTGAGCTATGGGACCAATAACTCTATTAGTTTACAAAATATATAGCAACATGTCAATACTTTGTAAAAGCAAGATAAAAACGAACGTAAAATTCGAATAAATTTAGCAAAATTTAATATTTTTTTTGAAAAAAAGTATAGACAAAATCGAATACTCTGATATAATAATAAGAGTATTAACGAGATAAAAATCTCAGAACTTGGTCCGTTGGTCAAGGGGTTAAGACACCGCCTTTTCACGGCGGTAACACGGGTTCGAATCCCGTACGGACTATTTTTGCTACTTAGCAGTTTTATCCGCCATAGCTCAGTTGGTAGTAGCGCATGACTGTTAATCATGATGTCGTAGGTTCGAGTCCTACTGGCGGAGTGATAAGACACCTCAAGTTGTATAGCTTGAGTTTTTTTGTACCCAAAGTTAAATAGGTCTGGAACACTTGTTCCAGACCTATTTAACTTAAGATAATCAGCTTTTTTGAATAATAGTTGTTTTTCTGATGAAGTAAGCGTAGCAACAAAATATGATACTTGCCAATAGACTAATCAATGAACCTGTCTTAAGTCCATAGGGAATAAAGGTTAGAACAACTTTTCCTTTTCCACTAGGGACATCGACTTTCATGAACCCCTTTTGGGCTCGTTGAATCTTAACTTTTTTATGATTTATGGTCGCTGTCCATCCCTTATCATATGGAATGGTAAAGAATAGTGAGGCATTCGTTTTACTGCTATAATCAACGAACACTTTATTTTTTGACGTAGTAACCTTGCTATCACGTTCATTAATAGTATCCATAGCTATCTGATAGTTTTGAGTATCAAGGGCATAAAAACTAGGATTATCAAAGGATATTGCTTTATTGCCAGAGAAACTAAGTTTGATGGTAACCATTGACTCTGTTTCAAAGTAGCCAAGGTCAAAAAAATCAAAGGTATTGTCAGTAACTTGATTCTTTGTCACACCATTTACAGTAATTGACAGAGAGTGGTTATTGTCATCAGACCAAGAAATATTAGGAATACTAACATAGAGTTGACTATGTGGTGGAGCAATAACTTGATAGGTTATTGTTACAAAATCTTTATTCGAGTTGCTAACGTTTTTAGCCACGCGCTGATTCAAAGATCTAGCATCCTTATCAAACAGTTGAGATGGAGCTCGTTTAAAATAGGTTAAGTTAAGTCCAGAGAGAGTATTCAGCAAGCTAGTTTGATTGTCAAGCGTATTGACAGTGAAGTCAATATTATTGTAAATGCCATCAGTTAAGATAGCAAGCTGGCTTGCATTATTATTTTGATAAAGTCCCATTGTTTTCTCAGAAGTTACGTGATTAAAACCATACTTATTAAGGTCAAAGTTCGATAAATTATATTTTATTCCGAAGAGACTATCAGCGATAATGGTGTTATTTTGGTAACGTAGGTTTAAATTAGTCCCTTCAGATTTGAAGCCTAACCTATCGAGTGTAGAGCTTGAAGCGGTATTTCGAATGGATGAAAACTGAGAAATACCATTATAATTGAATTTCATACTGTCGTTACCAGTTTGAGCCTCTAACCTTTCAGTACGGTAAAAAGTCTTATTCGCTTGCTTAGTTTTTGAAACTAGTTTTGTAATGGCAGACATATTTCGTAGATAGCCTTCACGAGTTGGGAATACCCACTCATTTCCAAGAGCTCCAACAACATAGTAAGTACTTAATGTAAGCTCAAAAATGCAGAATAAGAAGGTGAAACAGCGAAAAACACTCCCAGGAATCTGCTGGCTAAAATAGCTAGTAAATAGAATGGCATAGGCTAGGAGAAATGCTAGACTTAATAGCCAGGAGACTGGTTCAATGAAGCTATAGTGAGATTGAAAGATCCAAGTTAGTAAGTAAGTGGTACTCAATCCTAAGAAAGATAGGAGGAGCCTTTTAAAAGAAAACTTTCTAATTCGGTTGAGTGTTTCTCCTGCTAAAAGAACAGTTAGGAGAGATAGGAGCCAAGAATAGCGATGGAGAAACATGTTAGGCGCGTGCATACCTTGCCAAAACAAATCAAGAGGCTGTAAGTAGAAGCTAGCGATAAAGAAAGCTACTAATAAGAGGTAACCTAGACGTAATGATAGCTTGATTTCCCTACTAATAAAGAAAAGTAGAAAAAGAATCAAAGGTAAGATTCCCACATAAATCATAGGGATTGATCCGAATTTAGTAGTATCATAAACTCCAACGAGATTTTTCGCAAAGAAGTCAAAATAATAGGTAGACTCTGTCAACAAACTTGACGCACCTGTAAATTTTTCACCATGTGTTGTCAAGTCAAGTAGCGTTGGCAGCAGCATGATAGCACTACTTAAACCAGCTAGTATAGAGACAATTCCAAAGTCTATGAAATGAAGAATCTTACTCTTCCACCCCTTGATAGTTATCAATTGTACTATGGTGTAAAGGGTTAGGAAAATAGCCATCATATATCCAAAATAGTAGTTTTGGATAAAAAGGCAGGTTAGACTAAAAAAGTATAAGCCCCGTCTATTGAATCTTAGTAAGAGGTGTAAACCTAATATGATTAGAGGTGCTAGAATAAAGACATCTAGCCAGGTGTTAATTTCTAACTGACTGGTAGCAAAGCTCATCAAAGCAAATCCTGTAGAAAGACATAGGATGAAACTTCTTGACACTTTTGTAAAGAGACGCTTAAAGCTAAAAGCTCCTGAGAGCCCAATAAGACCAAACTTAAGCAGTGTTATATAATAAAAAGCATCGGCCATTTGGTTGACAGTAAAGAAATAGTAAAGTGGAGACAAGAAGGAACCTAAGTAATAGCTTGTTAGAGCATAGAAATTAAGACCTAGCCCACTTGTAAAGGTGTAAAAGAGGCTTCCATCTCCATGAAGTATATTCCTAAGTCCAGTTGCAAAAATCACATACTGATGAAAACCATCACTTGTTAAAATAGTCCGCTCACTACCAGGATAGATTTTTTGGCTATACAGCACACCTATCATGATTAGTACTGGCAAGAAAAAGGCAGCCAGATAAAATAATAAAGTCGTATGGTATTTTTTATTTGTCATAATGATACTAAGACAGGTTGGGATATCCCAACCTGCATCTTTTTATAGTTTAATCAGCCCATAGTGCTTTGACTTTAGCTTGCACTTCTTCATTTTCAAGGAATTCATCATAAGTTTCATCAATACGGTCAATAACCCCATTTTTAGAAACGACTACGATGTGGTTCGCTATTGTTTGGATAAATTCATGGTCATGACTGGCAAAGATAACAGACTCTTTGAAGTCACGGACGCCATCATTCAGACTTGAGATTGATTCCAAATCCAAGTGATTAGTTGGATCATCTAGAAGAAGGACGTTAGATTTCAAAAGCATGAGCTTAGAAAGCATGACACGTACCTTTTCTCCCCCTGAGAGAACACTAACAGATTTATTAACCTCATCTCCTGAGAAGAGCATACGTCCAAGGAATCCACGCAAGAAGGTATCATCATCTTCCCCTTTTTCGGCAAATTGACGGAGCCATTCGAGAATTGATTCACCGGATGCAAAGTCTTTAGAATTATCTTTTGGAAGGTAAGAGCGGCTAGTAGTAACACCCCATTTGATTGTACCTTCGTAGTCAATATCATCGGCAAGAGCACGAATCAATGCAGTTGTTTGAATATCGTTTTGACCGATGATGGCAGTCTTATCTCCTGGTCGTAAGATGAAACTAATGTTATCAAGAATAGTCTCACCATCCATCTTAACAGTGAGATTTTCAACTGTTAGAAGGTCATTACCGATTTCACGCTCTGCTTTAAAATTGATGAATGGGTATTTACGACTTGATGGGACGATTTCTTCTAGTTCAATTTTATCAAGCATTTTCTTACGAGAAGTAGCTTGTTTAGATTTTGAAGCGTTGGCAGAGAAACGTGCAACGAATTCTTGAAGTTCTTTGATTTTTTCTTCTGCTTTTGCATTACGGTCAGCCTGCAAGCGTGCAGCCAATTCTGAAGATTGTTTCCAGAAGTCATAGTTACCGACATAGAGTTTGATTTTACCAAAGTCAAGGTCGGCCATATGCGTACATACCTTATTCAAGAAATGACGGTCATGGGATACGACAATGACCGTATTTTCAAAATCAATCAAGAAATCTTCAAGCCAAGAGATTGACTGGATATCAAGACCGTTGGTAGGTTCGTCAAGAAGAAGTACATCAGGTTTACCAAAAAGCGCTTTTGCAAGGAGGACTTTCACCTTGTCACCATTAGCTAATTCGCTCATATTTTGATAGTGAAGGTCTTCTGAGATATTTAGGTTCTGAAGCAATTGTGAGGCTTCGCTTTCAGCTTCCCAACCACCCAATTCAGCAAAGAGTCCTTCTAATTCAGCAGCACGGACACCATCTTCATCTGAAAAATCTTCCTTCATGTAGATGGCATCTTTTTCTTTCATAATATCGTAGAGGCGTTCATTCCCCATGATAACAACATCAATGACGCGTTCATCTTCATAGTCAAAGTGGTTCTGACGAAGAACAGAAAGACGCTCATCAGGACCAAGAGAGATATGTCCTGTTGTTGGTTCGATATCACCAGCTAAAATTTTCAAAAAAGTAGATTTACCAGCACCATTGGCACCGATAAGACCGTAAGTATTACCTGGCGTGAAGGCAATATTAACATCATCAAAAAGTTTACGATCGCTAAAACGAAGCGATACATCCGATACAGTAAGCATATAATATCCTTTATTTTTATTCTTAACTACTATTTTACGAGAAATTAGACTTTATTTCAATCGATTTTATAAGGGATTAATAAAGTCATTTGGAACTCTTTGGTAATCTTTTTGGAGGCTAAATCCACGTCCCATAACTGTAGAAGCAGGAACAATGACGATAAAGGCAGTTTCATCTATTTTTTGGATTTCTTCTTGAACTTTCGGAACTTCATGAGTTGACAAGGTAGTCATAATCATATTTTGTGCATGTCCAGTATGTCCACCAAGAACTGGAATTTTTGTTGCTCCTCGATCAGCCACTCTAGTGATGTATTTTAGGATTTGTTCACTATTTTGCGAAATGATTAGAAGATTTCGTGATGAATTGAGTCCGACCATCATTTTATCAATTGTAAGAGAAACAACTCCAAGTGAGAGGATGGAGTACATAACAGTATCAGGTGGAAAGGCAATAGCACTGATTGCGACAATGATTCCATCAACAATAAGTAGTACCATTCCTAGTGGGAGTGGCGTATACTTGTGGAGAATTTGTGTGATAATTCCAGTTCCCCCAGTTGAGGAATTTCCATAAAAGACTATTCCTAGTCCTAACCCTAATACAATCCCACCAAAAATAGCAGCCAACAAAGGTTGTTTGGTGAGTGTAGGTAAGCCCTCGGTTAATTTAATAAAAGTTGGGAAGATAAGAGACCCATAGAAGGTTTTTAGGAGAACTTCGCGACCAAGAAAGCACCAACATAAAATTAACAAAGGGATGGTGGTTGCTAAGACGAAGTTAGCATTGTTCCAACCAAAAAGGGCATTTAAACTAATGGCTAGCCCTCCGACACCACCCGAGGCAATATTATTCTTAACTAAAAGTGAGTTATAGCCAACCGCAGCAATAAAAGAACCGATTGTAACTAAAAGTATATCTATTATTCGACGTTTCATATATTATCTCCTAGAAATGATATTCTTATTATCAAGTCTTTTTAAGTTTCCGTCAAGTATTGACTATTTTGGTTGTATCTAAGGTTGTGTTTCACGTGAAACTAGAAACATAATCTTGACAAGAATAGATAAAACAATGTAGAATAATAGTCATCAGAAGAGTAATTCTTTCCTTTTTTATAGAGAGCTGGTGGTTGCTGAAAACCAGTATGAAGGTGGAATGAATGGGCTGAAGAGAATTGACGGTTAACGTGAACACATAAACGTTAGGTTTGGCACCCCTTATCGTGCAACTTCTTTGTTGAGAAGGTTTGAGATGATAGCTTCAGAAAGAGTTATCAACTGAGGTGGTACCGCGTATCAAAAGTGATTAACGCCCTCACGCATGTTTTTGCGTGGGGATTTTTTTTGTATTAGAGAGGTAATTATATGACGAAACCTATTATTTTGACGGGAGACCGTCCAACAGGGAAACTTCATCTAGGACACTATGTTGGTAGTTTAAAAAATCGTGTCCTTTTACAAAACGAAGATAAATATAACATGTTTGTCTTTTTGGCTGATCAGCAAGCCCTTACGGATCACGCCAAAGAGTCAGAGATTATCAAAGAATCAATTGGGAATGTTGCTTTAGATTATCTCTCTGTAGGTTTGGATCCAACGAAGTCGACTATTTTCATTCAAAGTCAGATTCCTGAGTTGGCTGAGTTGACTATGTATTACATGAACCTAGTTTCATTGGCACGTTTAGAGCGTAACCCGACAGTTAAGACGGAAATTGCTCAAAAAGGCTTCGGAGAATCTATTCCAACAGGCTTTCTAGTTTATCCAATTTCTCAGGCAGCTGATATCACGGCCTTTAAAGCAAATTATGTTCCTGTAGGTAATGACCAAAAGCCAATGATTGAGCAGACACGTGAAATTGCACGTAGCTTCAATCATACTTATCATTGTGATATTTTGGTTGAGCCAGAGGGGATCTACCCTGAAAATGAAGCTGCGGGACGCCTTCCAGGTCTAGACGGTAATGCTAAGATGTCTAAATCCTTGGGTAATGGTATCTTCCTTTCAGATGATGAGGACACTGTTCGTAAAAAAGTCATGAGCATGTATACGGATCCAAATCATATTCGTGTGGAAGATCCAGGCCAAATTGAAGGTAATATGGTTTTCCATTATCTTGATATCTTTGGTCGCGAAGAGGATGCTACTACAATTGCTGAAATGAAAGAACATTATCAACGAGGTGGTTTAGGAGATGTGAAGACAAAACGTTATCTTCTAGAAATCTTAGAACGTGAGTTAGCTCCAATTCGTGAACGTCGTTTAGAATATGCCAAGGATATGGGAGAAGTTTTCCGTATGCTTGAAAAAGGTAGTCAAGCAGCGCGTGAAGTTGCTGGACAAACATTGGCGGAAGTAAAAGAAGCGATGGGAATTAAGTATTTCTAAGAAATAAAAAGTAGGGACTCAAGATAATCTGGAGCCCTATTTTTATTTGGAAAAAGGTTTTCTTAGAATCTTATGCGAAATCTGTTGACAAATCATTTTAGCATGATATGATATTAACAATTAAAAAATAGGCTGGGGTTTTTGTACCTCAAAACTTTGAGAAAAGAGGACGATTATAATGTCAAATTGGGACACTAAATTCTTGAAAAAAGGTTACACTTTTGATGACGTATTGCTTATTCCTGCGGAAAGTCATGTTCTACCAAACAACGTCAACTTGAAGACGAATTTGGCTAAAAATTTGACATTAAATATCCCAATTATCACTGCAGCCATGGATACGGTCACAGATAGTAAGATGGCTATCTCAATTGCTCGTGCAGGTGGTTTGGGTGTCATTCACAAAAACATGTCTATTGCGGAACAAGCTGAAGAAGTTCGAAAAGTAAAGCGCTCTGAAAATGGTGTCATCATTGATCCATTCTTCCTAACGCCTGAAAATAAAGTTGCTGAAGCTGAAGAGTTGATGCAACGTTACCGTATCTCAGGGGTTCCGATTGTTGAGACACTTGAAAATCGTAAATTGGTTGGTATTATCACAAACCGTGATATGCGTTTTATCTCTAATTACGATACTCCAATTTCAGAACACATGACTTCTGAGAAATTGGTCACTGCTCCAGTTGAAACAGATCTTGAAACGGCTGAAAGTATTCTTCATGAGCATCGTATTGAAAAGCTACCTCTAGTTGATGAAGAAGGTCGTTTGTCAGGACTTATTACTATTAAGGATATCGAAAAAGTTATCGAGTTTCCTAATGCAGCTAAGGATGAGTTCGGTCGTCTTTTGGTAGCAGGTGCTGTAGGTGTTACTTCTGATACCTTTGAACGTGCAGAAGCTCTTTTTGAAGCAGGCGCAGATGCTATTGTCATTGATACTGCACATGGTCATTCAGCAGGTGTTCTTCGTAAAATTGCTGAAATTCGTGCCCACTTCCCAGACCGTACTTTGATTGCAGGAAATATCGCAACAGCTGAAGGTGCGTGTGCACTTTATGAAGCAGGTGTCGATGTTGTTAAAGTAGGTATCGGACCAGGTTCTATTTGTACAACACGTGTGGTTGCGGGTGTAGGTGTTCCTCAAGTCACTGCTATTTACGATGCAGCTAGTGTTGCGCGTGAATACGGAAAAACAATCATTGCTGATGGCGGTATCAAATACTCAGGTGATATTGTAAAAGCTCTTGCAGCAGGTGGTAATGCTGTAATGCTTGGTTCTATGTTTGCTGGTACTGATGAAGCACCAGGTGAAACTGAGATTTTCCAAGGTCGTAAATACAAATCTTACCGTGGTATGGGATCAATTGCAGCGATGAAGAAGGGATCAAGCGATCGTTACTTCCAAGGTGCAGTTAATGAAGCGAATAAACTTGTTCCAGAAGGAATTGAAGGCCGTGTAGCTTATAAAGGTTCTGCTGCTGATATCGTATTCCAATTGATTGGCGGTATCCGTGCAGGTATGGGTTATACAGGTGCAGAAGATATCCAGGCTTTACATGACAAAGCTCAGTTTGTTGAAATGTCAGGTGCAGGACTTATTGAAAGTCACCCTCACGATGTTCAAATTACAAACGAGGCGCCTAACTACTCAGCTCATTAAAAAAACATAAAAGTACTTACTTCAGGTAAGTACTTTTTCTTTACATTAATTTTTACAGTAGGTTTACAATATATTTACACAAACAAAATTGTTAACAAAGGGTTTGGGTGAGTTTTCATTTACACTCTTTTTAACATCACTTGTCATATATGTAAAGCACAAAAAACAGAAAAACAAGTCGCTTAATCGACTTGTTTTTCACAAATAATACCATTCTTGACTAAGAAGGTCTTTAAATCGGGTGGTAGCTTACTCAGATGATCAAGTGAAGTTGTCGTCATGAAGGTTTGAACCTCTTCGTCAATACTTTCTAACAGTTTGAGTTGACGGTGATTGTCAAGCTCACTCATGACATCATCGAGGAGAAGAATTGGAAATTCACCTGTTACTTTTTTTATCAGAGCAATCTCAGCCATTTTTAAAGAAAGAATGAGACTACGTTGTTGCCCCTGACTGCCGAAAGATGCGTTCATGTCATTAATGTAAAATGTCAAATCATCCCTATGTGGACCAACACCAGTGTTCTTTTTGAAGATATCCCTTTTGTGATTTTGCTTTAACGTGGTTAAAAATGATTCACGAATAACTTTGTTATTCCCGAATGGTATATTAGATTCGTAGGAGATTTTAAGGCGCTCTATCTGATTTGAGAGATTACTATGATGTCTATCTGCCTCTTCCTCTAATTGCTTGATAAATTCTAGTCTATGTTCGATAACGCGTGCTCCAAAATCGGAAAGCTGTTCATCTAACACTGAGAGAAAATTAATGTCTACATTGTCAGTAGATTTGAGATAAGCATTACGTTGCTTGAGTACATGATTATAACTTGATAGGTCTGAAAGGTAAACAGGCTTAATCTGTCCTAAATCAATATCTATAAATTTACGTCTTAGGCTTGGAGATCCCTTTACAAGTTGTAAATCCTCAGGAGCAAAGAGTACCACTGTCATGTGACCGATATAATCGGATAATTTAGCTTGTTTGAGGTGGTTGACCTTTGTTATGCGGCCTTTATTAGATAAACTGATTTCCAGAGGTAGCTTTCCACTATGACGATGCACGATGCCGTTCAGTTTGAGAGTATTTTGCTGAAATTGAATCAGTTCCTTATCTGAACGGGTCCGATGACTACGTGTCAATGCTAGAAAATAGATGGCCTCAAGAATATTTGTTTTTCCTTGAGCATTGCGACCAAGAAAAATATTGAGATGAGGTGAGAAGCTCACAGAGGCTTCAGTATAATTTCTAAAGTGTTGAATATCAATATTTTCGAGCCACATAGTTAGGTTCCTGGGAAACGAACGGGTTTTCGTTTAGTTTTATTGCCTTCTTTTGACGGATGTGCCTTTTGTTTCTTTTTATTATCCTGATTCATTTTTTTAACAATGGCAGCAACACGTGCTTTTTCAGCGACTTCTTTTTGATGCTCTTCAATTTCATTTGTTGTAGGAGCTACAATCGTTATTTCAAGTTTCTCAGACGGAATGGTAATAACGTCTCCATAACGAAGTTTTTTTCCACGACGTTTTTCATCTTCACCATTGAATAAAACGGTATTGTTAGCTAAAAAACCTTTAATAGCTCCGCCACTATGAATGATACTTAATTCTTTTAAAAGTGCCTGCAGTGTGATGTATTCATCAAATAATTTATATTCCATAGTACCTCAACTTTCTCTTGAGATAAGATAGCATAAAAATGGTATAATTGGAAGCATAAACTTTTTAGAGGTTATCAATGAAAATTGCTGATGGTGTCTATGTACACTTCATTCCAACACAAAAATATAAAACTAATCGTATTGTTTTTCGAATGACAGGTTCTTTGAATAAACAAACAATTGCTAAACGAGCTCTGGTTTCACAAATGTTGGCTACAGCCAATCAGACGTATCCAACAGTACAGTCTTTTAAAGAGAGATTAGCTTCTCTTTATGGAACACAGTTGTCAACTAGAGTGTTAACTAAAGGGTTGACACATAGTGTTGACATAGAGTTGACATACCTGAAGGATGCCTTTATCCCTACGAATAATGGATTATTTTGGGAAGTTCTAGGATTTTTGAAAGAGTGTCTTTACAAGCCACTGTCAAGAGTAGCTCAATACCAAAATAAAGTATTTGATGTAGAGAAACAAAATTTAAAGACCTACCTTGATGTTGACACAGAGAATAATTACTATTACAGTGAAGTTAAGGGAAGAGAGCTTTATTTTGTAAATGAGGGCTTGAAAGTTCCCAAATATGGTCAAGCAGAACTTGTTGAAGCCGAGACTTCGTTTACAGCTTATCAAGAATTTCAAAGTATGTTGACAAGAGATCGTATTGATATCTTTATGGTTGGAGAATTTGATGATTATCAAGTACTCCAAGGTTTACATCGTTTTCCTTTGGAGGGACGTCAAGTTGATTTACAGTTTAGCTATAGTCAACCTTATGTCAATGTGGTGAAAGAAAAGATAGAACCTAGACAGAGTAGTCAATCTATTTTACAATTAGGGTACCAATTTTCATGTCAATATGGAGATAAAGATTACTTTGCTTTAATTGTATTCAATGCCATGTTTGGTGAATTTGCCCACTCTGCTTTATTTACAACGCTTCGAGAAAAAGAAGGATTGGCTTATTCAATTAGTAGTCAATTTGATGTCTTTACAGGTTTACTAGAAGTTTACGCTGGAATTGAAAAATCTAATAGAAATCAGGCTATGCGAGGAATTAGTAGAGAATTGAATTACATTAAATTAGGACGTTTTTCAAGTTCTCTCCTGAATCAAACCAAAAAAATCATACGAATGAATGCCCTACTCTCTGAAGATCATGCCTTGACATTGGTGGAACAACGTTTTAATAAGGTGATTTTTGGCGATAAAAGTCTTTCATTAGAGAATTGGTTAGATGAGATTGAGAAGGTTACTAAAAAAGATGTTTGCCGTGTAGCGCGTCAAGTTAAGCTACAGAGTTTGTTCTTTTTAGAAGGAGTGTCTTAGAATGGCTGCTTTGAAGAAACGTTATTATCAAAAAATTGATGAAGAAGTTTATTCAGCAATTTTAGATAATGGTATGTCTTTATCAATTATTAAGAAAAAAGGATTTTTAGAAAAAGCCGCCTTTCTGTCAACGAATTTTGGGGCGCTAGATAATCACTTTTATATTGATGGTGAGTTACAATCTTACCCTGCAGGTATTGCTCATTTTCTAGAACACAAGCTATTTGAGGATGAACAGGGAAGGGATGTGACATTGGATTTTGTCAAGCTTGGAGCTGATGTCAATGCTTTTACAACCTTGGATAAGACAACATATTATTTCTCTACCCTTGACCACTTTGAGGAGTCTTTAGAACTTTTATTAAAGTTTACATCAAAGTTTACAAGTTCCGAAGATGCTGTCAACCATGAAAAAAGAATTATTGAACAAGAAATAAATATGTATCAGGATGATCCTGATTATAGAGTATATCTGGGTTGTTTACAAAGTTTGTATCCCAATACTATATTAGGGCAAGACATTGCTGGAAGTGTTGATAGCATTGAAAAAATTACTGTAAAGGATTTGAAAGATAATTTTGACTGCTTTTACAAACCAGCAAACTGTCATCTCGTTTTGGTAGGTGATTTTGATGTTGAAGATATTTACACTTTTGTCAATGAAAAACAAAGCGAGTTTACACTACCTGAGAGAATAGTTGAAAAAGAAAAGAACCCCATTGAGTCAGATATCCAAAAATTAGATAGTCTTCAAATGGAGATTTTCATCTCAAAGCTAGCCATTGGTTTTAAGAGTGTTCCTTTTACTGATAATCGTATGAGAGAAAACATACTGGTACAGTTATTGTTTAATTTACTGTTTGGCTGGACGTCTCCTTATTATCAAAATTGGTATGCTGAAGGAAAAATAGATGAGTCTGTGTCAATTGAATACGAGGTATCTAATCGATATTCATTTGTCATTATGACTATGGACACTGCAGAACCTATCCGTATGTCAAGTTTAATTCGTCAAGTGATGACGTCGGCAGATAAAAAAAGACTGTTGACGGATGAGGCATTGGATTTGCAAAAGAAAGCTTTGTATGGTGAATTTTTACGTAGTCTAGACAATATCCAGAATTTAGGAAGTCAGTATTTAGCTTATTTTGAGAATGATAAAACATACTTTGATTTTGGTCAGGAACTAATGAGCATTACTTCCAAGGATTTGAAGGATTTTTTGAATCACTATCTCTCAAATACAGAGATTACCGATTTTGTTGTCTTCCCTAAATAAGTGATTATTTGCTATAATAGAGACACGAAAACAAAGAAGAATATTAGAAAGGGGAAAAATGAAGTTACACTCTCTAGGTGAGCAATTACGTGCAGCACGTATAAAGAAAGAATTAAGTTTATATGATGTAGAAAAAATTTCTGGAGTAGAAGCTCAGTTTCTTCTGGCTATGGAAATGGATCAACTTAAAGCTTTGCCAGAGGACATTCAGCAAGAAGCGCTTGAAAAGTATGCCACTTCGGTTGGTTTAGATGGAAAGCGTCTGTTTGAGGAGCAGAGACAGAGCGAGCAAAAACTAAAAAAAGAAAAGAAACCAGTTGAACGTAAGGAAGAAAGCATAGCTACCAAAGCACCTATGTCACGCTTTTTAAAGCATAAACGTGAAGAAAAAAGAAAGTCTAACTATCTACCTTTACTAATTCTTAGTGCGGTTTCGTTACTTATCATTTGTTCAGTAGGTTATATTATTATTAGACATCTTTCTAATCAACCTCAGGTGATAAAACCGAATACTATCTCTACAGTTAATCATCTATCAACGGCTAGTAAGGCTAAATCGTCACGAAGCATTTCTGAGGTTACCGTTTCGGGGGCAAATGTAACAACGACAACTCAAGGAAATCAGCTAATGGTTGATTTCTCCAATGTAAATTCTTCAGTAGTTTTAGATGTAGAGTTATCAGAAAATAATGATGACACCTGGTTTTCAGTAGATAATTCAGAGACTTCAGAGAGTTACCTCCTTTCAAAAACGAAAAATTCAAAATACTCTTTAGATTTTTCTGATAAAACGAAACCAACTCAAATTATTATTGCTCAATCTTCAAAAGTAACTCTAAAGGTAAATGGGGAGTCACTTGATTTATCTCAATTAGATAAAAATACACCTAGCTACCTCACATTAAGAATCCAATAGAATCGAGAAGAAATGTTTAAAAAAGAAAATTTACCTAATTTATTGACACTTGCTAGAATTGTTTTGATTCCTATCTTTTTACTGATGACATCACTTGCGTCAAGTAATGTTATGCATATTGCTGCGGCGGTTGTCTTTGCTATTGCCAGTATTACAGATTATTTAGATGGCTATTTGGCACGAAAATGGCATGTTGTTACTAATTTCGGGAAATTTGCAGATCCATTGGCAGATAAGATGCTAGTGATGTCAGCATTTATTATGTTAGTCGGTATTGATCAAGCGCCAGCCTGGGTGGTTTCAGTTATTATCTGTCGTGAGCTTGCAGTCACAGGTCTTCGTCTTTTATTAGTGGAAAACGGTGGTACAGTTCTCGCTGCAGCTATGCCTGGTAAGATTAAGACAGTGACTCAGATGTTATCTATCATTCTATTATTGTGTCATTTGCATTTTATTGGAACAATTATGCTTTATATCGCTTTGTTCTTTACAATTTACTCAGGCTATGATTATTTCAAAGGTGCAGGTTTCTTATTTAAGGATACTTTCAAGTAGTACGATAAACAAATGATTGAAATAAAAAATTTAAAATTTAAATATCATCAAGATCAACCATCCTATATTCTTGATGATGTATCGTTTCACGTGAAACGTGGGGAGTGGCTATCCATTGTAGGGCATAATGGTTCTGGAAAATCCACGACAGCACGTCTTATTGACGGACTATTAGTGGCAGAGTCTGGGCAGATTATCGTTGATGGTCAAGAATTAACAGAAGAGAATGTCTGGGATATTCGTGATAAGATTGGCATGGTCTTTCAAAATCCAGATAATCAATTTGTTGGGGCAACTGTTGAAGACGATGTTGCTTTTGGTCTTGAAAATAAAGGTGTTCCCTATGAAGAAATGGCTTCAAGAGTTCAAGAGGCTCTGGAATTTGTAGGAATGTCAGAATTTAAGGATAGAGAGCCAGCTAGATTATCTGGAGGTCAAAAACAACGTGTGGCTATCGCAGGTATTGTAGCTATGAGACCATCAATTTTGATTTTGGATGAGGCAACTAGCATGCTGGACCCAGAAGGTCGCCAGGAATTGATTCAATCTATTAAAGCTATTCGTAAAGAATACGGAATGACTGTTTTATCAATTACTCATGATCTCGATGAGGTCGCTTTGAGTGACCGTGTTTTGGTTTTGAAAAAAGGTAAAGTGGAGTCTGTTTCAAGTCCTCGTGAACTATTTAGTAGAGGCACAGAGTTGGTTGACTTAGGTTTGGATATCCCTTTTAGTGCATTATTAACTCAAAAGCTAAGAAATAAAGGTCTGATAGAGTGTGAAGACTATCTGACAGAAAAGGAATTGGTAGAACAATTATGGGAATCTCTCTCGAAAATGTAAGTTATATCTATCAAGAGGGTACTCCTTTTGAGGGGCGTGCCCTTTTTGAATTGACAACGACGATAAAAGATGGTTCATATACAGCCTTTATTGGACATACAGGAAGTGGTAAATCTACTATTATGCAGCTCTTGAATGGCCTCTATATACCAACTAGTGGTCAGGTTCAAGTTGATGATACTATCATAACCAGTCAATCAAAGAACAAGGACATAAAACCAATTCGTAAGAAAGTAGGTTTAGTTTTTCAATTTCCAGAAAGTCAGTTATTTGCAGAGACTGTTTTAGAAGATGTTGCCTTTGGACCTCAAAATTTCGGAGTTTCTAAGGAAGAAGCAGAACAACGTGCTATTGAAAGTCTAAAATTAGTTGGACTCCCGGAAGAATTTCATGGACAGAATCCTTTTGATTTATCAGGAGGGCAAATGCGACGTGTTGCCATTGCAGGGATTCTAGCTATGCAACCAGATATTCTAGTGCTGGATGAACCGACTGCCGGTCTAGACCCACAGGGACGGAAGGAATTGATGTCTCTCTTTAAGGAGTTACATCTTTCTGGAATGACGATTGTTTTAGTCACTCACTTGATGGATGATGTTGCCGATTATGCGACAGCTGTGAATGTTATGGAAAAAGGGCAACTGGTATTTTCGGGAGCTCCTAAAGATGTTTTTCAAAAGGTTACTTTTCTTAAAGAAAAGCAATTAGGTGTTCCTAAAATTACAGAGTTTGCACTACAGCTACAAGAAAAAGGTTATCGATTTGAAACTCTCCCTATTACAATCGAGGAATTCGTAGAGGTGTTGTCGCATGGATAAGTTAATTATTGGACGTTATATTGTTGGGGACTCTTTTATACACCGATTAGATCCTAGAAGTAAATTATTAGCCATGTTGATTTATATTGTTATTATCTTTTGGGCTAATAATCCTTTAACTTATGCTGTAATAACTTTATTTACACTTTTCTTGGTTTTCTTGTCTAAAATAAAACTTGGTTTCTTTTTAGGTGGAATTAAACCAATGATTTGGATTATTTTATTTTCTACCCTATTTCAAGTTTTCTTCAATACAAAAGGGAGTGTGCTTTGGTCTATCGGCTTTTTAAAGATTACGGAAGTCGGTTTAAATCAAGGATGGATGATATTTCTTAGATTTATCCTCATTATTAGTTTTTCTACCCTACTTACTCTAACGACAACACCTTTAAGTTTATCTGATGCAGTTGAATCACTTTTAAAACCACTTACTGTTTTCAAAGTGCCAGCACATGAAATTGGTTTAATGCTATCTTTGAGTCTACGTTTTGTACCAACTTTGATGGATGATACGACTCGCATTATGAATGCTCAAAAGGCGCGTGGTGTTGACTTTGGTGAAGGAAATATTATTCAGAAGGTACGGTCAATAATACCTATTTTAATTCCTTTGTTTGCATCAAGCTTTAAACGAGCAGATGCTCTGGCGATTGCTATGGAAGCACGAGGCTATCAAGGTGGTGAAGGACGAACAAAATATCGTCGACTTTCATGGAATAGTCGAGATACCTTATCAATTATTGCTATTTTAGCTTTAGGATTAATGCTTTTTTATCTTAAGAGTTAATTCGTTGAGATAAATAAAAACTAGGTCTTAAGACCTAGAAATTTTAGATGGACGCCCACGTAGGCGTTCTTTTTTCGTCTAATCCCAACCTACTTGTAATATTTTTAATATCCCTAACAAGGGGATGTTATATTTCCAAGGTATCATAGATACATGGTTATAGTTCTTCAGCTTAATCTGGATTGAAAAATCCCTATATAGAATAAGCCAGTTGATTTACCCATTAGTCATAAACAATAAAATAACTTAATATCTTTGACTAATCTGGATTGGACTATAAATAGATAAAGGAGCATCATCATGCAAAAAAAGAATACATCTAACACTAAAAAATTAGGTCTTTTTGGACTTGTTACAGTAGCAACACTTGGAGCAACAGCCTTAGCTAATGCAGAAACTTACACAGTTCAAAAAGGCGATACCCTTTCAGCTATTGCTAAGAAGAATGGTACGACTGTAGATGAAATCGTTTCAAAAAACGGTATTCAAGATGCCAATAAGATTTCTATTGGTCAAAACTTAACAATTAATGAAACTACTGAAGAAACTACAGAACCTTCAGTTACAACAGAAGCAACTGCTGAATCAACACAATCAACAGAGTCTACACAAAGTGAAGATACTCAAGCAACCAATACAAATCTTTCTTCTTCAGAGGCAGCTGCCAAAGAAGAAATTGCACAACGTGAGTCAAGCGGTAGCTATACAGCTCAAAATGGGCAATATTATGGACGTTACCAATTAGCATCATCATATTTGAATGGAGACTTGTCTCCTGAAAATCAAGAGAAAGTAGCAGATAATTATGTAGCAAGCCGTTATGGTTCATGGACTGCAGCTCTTGCTTTCTGGAATGCTAATGGTTGGTACTAAATCATTATTACTGACTTATGAGGAAAACTAGTAAAACCTCATACAAATAAGGGAAAAATGCCAGATTTTTGGCATTTTTTTATTAAATTGATAAATCATTGTAACATTAGACATAATACAAATAATCGGCAGTAATATTACTAGGTTATGATGAATGTAACTAGAATTAACTAGGAGGGATTTATGTTTAAAAAAAGTTATAAGGGACGCCGTATTAAATTTGCAGCGAAGAAATCATTGGCGGTACCAGTAGCAATTGTAACAAGTTTTATTGTTATTTTGGCAGTATCACTGTCTACACTAATTAATAAAGGGTTGGTTAATGCATTTTCAGATTCTGTTACTCCAGCGCCTTCAACAGCATCAACAACGTCAGAATCGACAGCAGATTTAGTAAAATCAACAGAAATTAGCTCAAGTAAAGATAATAAGGCTAATAAAGAAAAGGTTGAAGAAAGTAAGCCTCAGTCAGAAACAACAGGAGAAGCGGTAGAAGCAGCTGAAAAGTCTCAGTCAGATACTGCTACTACAAGCACTGCTACAACGAGTACTGATACTACGTCGACTCAAAATACTGGGACAGCTCCTTCGGTTGCTGCAAGTGGTAGTGGGTCAGTTGCTCTCTCAAATGGTAACACTGCAGGAGAAGTTGGTTCTTATGCAGCGGCACAGATGGCAGCTGCTACTGGTGTTCCTCAGTCAACTTGGGAGTCAATTATTGCGCGTGAGTCAAATGGTGACCATACTGCAGCAAATGGTTCAGGTGCATCAGGTCTTTTTCAGACAATGCCTGGATGGGGCTCTACTGCAACGGTTGAGGATCAAATTCAATCAGCCTTGAATGCCTATAACGCACAAGGTTTGTCAGCTTGGAATTACTAATATTAATAGAAGTTGGGAGCATACTCTCAGCTTTTTAATTTGGATGTGGGTAATATGTTTTATAGAGCTTTTTGTTATAATAGGAATGAAAGGTATAGCAATGAAACAAATTTTTAAATCAAGAGAAAAGTTGTGGGTTTCTCTTATTATTATAGCTTTTGCTGTGTTATTGGTTACACCACAACTATTTACAAGAAAAGTCATTTTAGGTTCAGATTCCATCTTTCACTATAACAGATTCTATGAAGCTGCTATGCAACTAAAAAATGGTAACCTTTCTTACTTTTTATCTTTATATGGATTCCAACAGTCAGGCCGCATTGTCAATGCTCTTTACGGTCCTTTTTTTGCCTATTTACAAGGAGGGCTTGTTTTAATAAGTGGCACTTGGTTTCGTTATCAGATTGTGTCAAGGGTATTACTACATATACTGTCTGAGTCTTCAATGTATGCTTTGCTCAAGCAGTGTAAAGTTAAGACAACAATTGCCTTGTCACTAGGTTTACTTTATGCGACAACATTCTCTATTCAATACTGGACGATGCGTCAGGGGTTCTCTAGTTGGGGAGCAGCTTTACTACCTTTTTGTTTTATTCCAGCAATTCACTATGTCTTTTATCAAAAAGTAGAACCAATTAGACTTGCCTTATCTATGGCGTTGATTTTTCAGGTTCACGTACTTAGTGCTTTGATGCTAGTGATGATGTATCTTCCTTTTTATCTTTACACTTTTGTAAAGTCTCCTATCGCAAAGAAAAAGGAAACCTTCGTGCAAGTCCTTATAGCAGTCATTCTGTTCCTCTTACTGACTGTTAATGTCTGGTTAGTACTTCTATATTTGAGAGGGACTAATCACCTTTTAGATCCATTTATAAATAGAGAAATAGGTAAGAATGGGATAGATGGAACGGCAAGATACTGGCTATATACCCCAATTTCCTTAATGGTGTTACTCATTTTACAGTTTATTTACGCTGTTTTGAATTGGAAGAAATTTGCTAAATGGAAAAAAATACTGCATTTTATTTATTTTATCTTTTTCTTCTTATCGACAGGTCTTTTTCCATGGCAGTATCTAGTAGAAAATGGAAATACATTTGCTGAATTGATTCAATTTCCATTTAGATTTTTTGTTCCTGCGACTATTTTACTTTTAGCAATTACAGGGTTAACGGTCACGCGATTTGTAAACTGGCGAAAAAGTATTGCTGTTTTACTCTTTGCCTTTGCGGGCGTTGGTCTTATTCAGAATATGATGGATACTACCGATCTTGTAAAAACTGCGGCACAAGATGGTGAACTTATTTCCATTGTTAAACATACTTACGTTGAAGGAGATTACCAGACGATAAGTCTTACCATGAATGACAGTGACTTGTCACAGTTTTTAAATTTAGTTGTCAAACCCACACCAGATTACGTACCGATTTATGGGAAAATAGGTGAGCAGAATACTTACGATCTTTATTATAAAAATATCGTTACGAATCAGAAGGCAGAAAAGCTAGTAGAAGATGGTTATCTTGTATTAACTTGGCCAGCTGCTGAAGGGGAGGAACTGAATCTACCAATAGTTGTTTATAAAGATTCTATCTTGACACTAAATGGTAAAGAACTAGACAAGGATGACTATAGTTTGTCAACGATTGGTACACCGACCGTTTCATCACAAAAAGGACAGAATAAACTTGTGTTAAGTTATCAGGAGCCAGGATGGCTATTTGTAGCGTTAGTGATTCCAATAATAGTTCTGGGAGTAATAGGTTTACAGTGGCTTTACACAAAAATAAGTATAAAAAAGGTTGCCTAGTGGTAACCTTTTTGCATTATTCTTTAATCATGATATAATTAGGCTTGCGTGCTTTTACGCTTCAAAATCGACCTTCAAATCGATATTTGAATAACTAGACCCTTCAAGTCTATGTTAATTTTTATTTGATGGGAGGAGTTATCTATGACTGATAATTCAAAAACACGTGTTGTTGTCGGTATGAGTGGTGGCGTTGATTCATCAGTGACAGCCTTACTTTTAAAAGAGCAAGGTTATGATGTAATCGGTGTTTTCATGAAAAACTGGGATGACACAGATGAATTTGGTGTGTGTACAGCAACCGAAGATTATAAAGATGTAGCAGCAGTAGCTGATCAGATTGGTATCCCCTATTACTCTGTCAACTTTGAAAAAGAGTACTGGGATCGTGTATTTGAGTATTTCTTAGCAGAGTACCGTGCAGGCCGTACCCCTAATCCAGACGTTATGTGTAATAAGGAAATCAAGTTTAAGGCATTCTTAGATTATGCGATGACATTGGGAGCAGATTATGTGGCTACAGGACATTACGCTCAAGTTGTTCGCGATGAGGACGGCATTGTCCATATGTTGCGTGGTGCAGATAATAATAAAGATCAAACCTACTTCCTTAGTCAACTTTCGCAAGAGCAGTTGCAGAAAACGATGTTTCCCTTAGGACATCTACAAAAGCCAGAAGTTCGTGAGATTGCTGAACGTGCAGGTCTTGCAACAGCCAAGAAAAAAGATTCGACAGGAATTTGTTTTATTGGTGAGAAAAACTTTAAAGAGTTTCTTAGCCAATACTTGCCAGCTCAAAAAGGTCGTATGATGACTGTCGATGGTCGTGATATGGGGGAACATAACGGACTCATGTATTACACCATTGGTCAACGTGGAGGTATGGGTATTGGTGGTCAAAAAGGTGGCGATAATGCTCCTTGGTTTGTAGTAGGGAAAGATCTTTCTAAAAATATTCTTTACGTGGGTCAAGGTTTCCACCATGAGTCGTTGATGTCAACTTCACTTGACGCTTCAATGATTCACTTTACTCGAGATATGCCAGAAGAATTTGAAATGGAATGCACAGCAAAATTCCGTTATCGTCAACCTGATAGTAAAGTTACTGTAAAGGTTAAGGGTGATAAAGCAGAGGTTATTTTTGCTGAACCTCAGCGTGCTATTACACCTGGTCAAGCCGTTGTTTTCTATGATGGTCAGGAATGTTTGGGCGGCGGTATTATTGACCAAGCGTATAAAGACGGAAAAGTTTGTCAGTATATCTAACTGGAGGTAAGTATTAACGATGGGTTCCCAATTGTTTTATGCATTTATGGCATTTTTCGCTATAATGAATCCAATTTCAAATCTTCCTGCTTACATGGCTTTAGTAGCAGATGATAGTCAAAAAATTTCACGAAAAATTGCTTTTAGGAGTCTTTTGATTGCCTTTGTTATTATAACTGTTTTTATCTTTTCAGGAGATTTCATTTTTAAAGTATTTGGAATTACAATTGTTTCTTTCAGAATTGCTGGTGGAATATTAGTGGCCGTTATCGGTTATCATATGATTAATGGTAATCATTCACCTAGCTATAAAGGAATGGAGCAGCAAGCAGTAAATTCAGATCCAATGTCTATTGCTATTTCTCCTCTTGCAATGCCGCTTTTTGCAGGACCAGGAACAATTACAACTGCCTTAAGCTTGGCTAATGGAGGTTTGCGGAATCAACTAATAACCGTAGTTGCTTTTGCTATACTATGTGTAATCACTTATCTCCTACTAAGAAGTGCAAAACAAATTGCAGGCTTCTTGGGAAAAAATTTGATGAAAATTATAACGAAAATGATGGGACTTTTACTATTCTCGATAGGAATACAGATGATTATCGTCAGTGTGCAGACCTTGATCAAACAGTGATTTGCATTGACAAAATGATTTGATTTGATAAAATAACTTTAACAATAGTCATGATGGTCAAAGCTCATGAGAATTGTACGTTTTTGCGTACAGTTTTCTGGAGTTTTGGCTATTTTTGTAGGAAAAAAATAAAGAAAGGATGGGGCAGTTGATTGTAAATCACTGCATAAATCTAAAAAATGTCTTACGAGTTTGATGAAAATTTTGATGTAATTGTTGTTGGTGCTGGTCACGCTGGTGTAGAAGCCTCCCTAGCTGCAGCCCGCATGGGATGTAAGGTTTTATTAGCGACTATTAACCTAGAGATGCTGGCATTTATGCCATGTAATCCTTCTATTGGAGGATCGGCCAAGGGTATTGTTGTCCGTGAGATTGATGCCCTCGGCGGAGAGATGGGTAAAAATATTGATAAAACTTATATTCAAATGAAAATGTTGAATACTGGTAAGGGACCTGCTGTCAGAGCTTTACGTGCACAAGCAGATAAAGCCTTGTATGCTATGACGATGAAGCATACAGTTGAGCGTCAGGAAAACTTAACTCTCCGTCAGTCAATGGTTGATGAAATTCTTGTTGAAGATGGTAAGGTAGTTGGTGTCAGAACAGCCACAAATCAAAAATACGGAGCAAAAGCGGTTATTGTAACAACAGGAACGGCTTTGCGTGGTGAAATTATCCTAGGTGAGCTCAAATATTCTTCAGGTCCTAATAATAGCCTTGCATCTGTTACATTGGCAGATAACCTGAGGGATCTTGGCCTTGAAATAGGAAGATTTAAAACGGGTACCCCTCCTCGTGTTAAGGCATCATCAATTAATTACGAAGAAACTGAAATTCAACCAGGTGATGAAAAGCCAAATCATTTTTCATTCTTGTCGAAAGATGAAGATTATCTTCAGGATCAAATACCTTGTTGGCTAACTTATACGAATCAAGAGAGCCACGATATTATCAATAATAATTTACACCGTGCACCAATGTTTTCAGGTATTGTCAAGGGTGTAGGACCTCGTTATTGTCCATCAATCGAAGATAAAATTGTCCGATTTGCCGATAAGAATCGCCATCAACTTTTCCTTGAACCTGAAGGAAGAGAGACTGAGGAAGTCTATGTGCAAGGTCTGTCAACTAGTCTGCCAGAAGATGTTCAAAAAGAGTTGATTCACTCAATTAAAGGTCTCGAGAAGGCAGAGATGATGCGAACTGGTTATGCGATTGAATATGATATCGTGCTCCCTCATCAATTACGTGCAACACTTGAAACGAAGTTGATTTCAGGTCTCTTTACAGCAGGACAGACCAACGGAACTTCTGGATACGAGGAGGCAGCAGGTCAAGGTCTAGTTGCTGGTATCAATGCGGCTCTTAAAGTTCAAGGTAAACCTGAGCTTATTCTCAAACGTAGTGATGCCTATATTGGTGTAATGATTGACGATCTTGTCACAAAAGGAACCTTGGAGCCATATCGTTTATTGACATCACGCGCAGAGTATCGTCTCATATTACGTCATGATAATGCTGACATGCGCTTGACACCTATTGGTCGAGAAGTTGGTTTGGTTGACGATAAACGTTGGCGTATCTTTGAAATTAAGAAAAATCAGTTTGACAGCGAGTTGACACGTCTGTCAAAAGAAAAATTAAAACCTATTAAAGAAACGAATGAAAAAATTCAAGCCCTAGGCTTTAAGCCATTGACAGATGCCATGACAGCTAAAGAGTTTATGCGTAGACCAGAGATTGATTACGCCACAGCTACTCAGTTTGTGGGCCCAGCTGCAGAAGATTTGGACGCTAAGATTATAGAGTTGCTTGAGATCGAAATCAAGTACGAAGGTTATATCAATAAAGCTTTGGATCAAGTAGCTAAGATGAAGCGTATGGAAGAAAAGAGGATTCCGAAAAATATTGATTGGGATGCTATTGATTCCATTGCTACCGAAGCTCGTCAAAAATTTAAGAAAATCAATCCTGAGACCATTGGTCAAGCGAGTCGTATTTCAGGGGTCAACCCAGCAGATATCTCAATTTTGATGGTTTATCTTGAAGGTAATAATAAGGCCCGCAGGAAAGTAGACTAACGGTGCTAACACGTTTAAAAGCCTTTTAATTAAGGCTTTTTTATGTTATAATTGTTAGATTAAGAGGTTTTATATGAAAAGATTTCACTTTGCAACGATTCATCTTGTAATGATTGGGCTAATTCTTTTTGGAATTGCTACTATTTTTGTTCGCGTACTAAAATCGGAGTCTGCACTCATTTTTGCGCTTTTTATTATTATGGTAGTAGTTGTTGCCTTATTGCATTACCAAAAGACAACATATGAGTCCTTAGAAATAGAGCAATTAGATGAACTGAATCAGGATGTTGAAGATTCTTTGAAGACCCTTCTCGGAAAGATGCCTGTTGGGGTTATTACTTTTGATGAGAACGATCATATTGAATGGTTCAACCCCTATGCGAAGCTAGTACTTTCGGATGAAAATGGAAATTTCAATAAGCAGTTGATTGCGGATTTTATTTCCCAGAAACGAAAGGGTTCACCTTCGAATGTGATAACCGTTGGTGATAATAAATATGCCGCTTTTGTGGATTTTGACAATAAGTTGACATATTTTATTGACAATGTTTATGATCAAGATGAAAATGCTGATCCAAATATGACTCGTCCTGTTATCGGGATTATTTCAGTTGATAACTACGACGATGTGACGGGAAGTTTACCCGATGCCGATGTTTCAAAAATCAATACATTTGTGGCAGGGTTTATTTCTGAGTTTGCTAAGGCCAAGCATATTCATTATCGACGTATTGAAGGTGATCGTTTTTACTTCTTCACCAACTACAGTGTTTTGACAGAATTCATGGATCAAAAGTTTTCTGTCTTGGATGACTTCCGTCAGCAGGCTCAAGAGCGTGGTTTACCACTGACTTTGAGCATGGGAATTTCGTTCGGTACGCTTAAGCATGATCAAATCGGTCAGGTTGCCTTGCAGAATCTGAACATCGCACTAGTTCGCGGTGGAGATCAAGCTGTTGTCAAGGAAAACGATGATCACAAGGAACTTCTTTATTTTGGAGGAGGTTCTGTCTCAACAGTAAAACGTTCTCGTACAAGAACAAGAGCTATGATGACTGCAATCTCAGATAAGTTGAAAACAGTCGAAAAAGTGTTTGTTGTCGGACATAAGAATCTCGATATGGATGCTCTAGGGGCCACTGTCGGTATGGCTCATTTTGCTAGTCAAATTGTTCGAAAAAGCTATGCTGTTTACGATGATACGGCTATGAATGCAGATATTGAGCGTGCGGTCGAACGCTTAAAAGAAGATGGTCAATCACCTCTTGTTACACTTTCAGAGGCTGAAGAGTTAGTCAACCAACAGTCATTACTAATTATGGTTGACCATTCTAAAATCAATTTAACTTTGTCTAAGGATTTTTATGATCGATTTAATGAAGTTATTGTGGTAGATCATCACCGTCGAGATGACGATTTTCCTGAAAATGCTGTTTTGACCTTTATTGAAAGTGGGGCAAGCTCAGCCTGTGAATTGGTTACGGAGTTGTTGCAATTCCAAGGTGCCCCAGAACGTTTGAGTAAAATCCAAGCCTCTATCCTTATGGCAGGTATCATGCTAGATACTAAAAATTTCTCAACTCGTGTGACTAGTAGAACCTTTGATGTCGCCTCTTATCTACGTAGTTTAGGAAGTGACAGTGGAGAAATCCAAACAATCTCTGCTACTGATTTTGAAGAGTATCGACGTATCAATGAGCTAATTCTAGCAGGTGAACGTATTACAGATGATATCATTGTTGCCTCAGGTGATAATCCTAAATGTTATAATAATGTTGTGATTTCTAAGGCAGCAGATACGATGCTTGCCATGGCAGGTATCGAAGCAACTTTTGTTGTCGCTAGGACAAGCGATTCTACTGTGAATATCTCTGCTCGAAGTCATAAAACGATTAATGTACAACGTATTATGGAGAAAATGGGTGGTGGTGGCCATTTCAACTTAGCTGCCTGCCAATTGCGAGACTGTAGTGTTGCTCAAGCAAAAAATAAATTGATTGAAACTATTATGGGAGAGTTGGCTCCCAAGGAGGACTAAAATGAAAGTTATTTTCTTACAAGACGTTAAAGGTAAAGGTAAAAAAGGCGAAATTAAAGAAGTACCATCAGGTTATGCTCAAAACTTCTTGATTAAAAAGAATCTTGCTAAGGAAGCGACAAACCAAGCTATCGGTGAGTTGAAAGGCAAGCAAAAATCTGAAGAAAAACATGCAGCAGAGTTGTTGGCTGAAGCGAAGCAAGTTAAAGAGCAACTTGAAAAAGAAGAAAATCGTCTTCAATTTACTGAGAAGGTCGGACCAGACGGACGTACTTTTGGTTCAATTACAGCCAAAAAGATTGCAGAAGGACTTCAAAAACAATTTGGTATAAAAGTTGATAAACGTCATATTGAACTTGAACATCCTATTCGTGCGATTGGTCTGATTGAGGTTCCTGTAAAGCTTCATAAAGAAGTTAGCGCACAAATTAAACTTAACATCAAAAATAGTGCTGAGTAATTCGTTGACACTATAAGTAAATCTTGTAAAGGAGGGAATAATTGTGGCAGAGGCTCAAGAATTACGAGTACAACCTCATGATTTAGTAGCGGAACAGTCTGTTCTAGGGGCTATTCTCATTAACCCAGAAAAGTTGATTACAGTTCGAGAATTTATCGAAGCAGACGACTTTTACAAGTATTCCCATCGTGTCATTTTTAAAGCAATGGTAACGCTGTCGGATCGAAATGATGCCATTGATGCCACGACAGTACGTACCATTTTAGATGACCAAGATGACCTCCAAAATATAGGGGGTATTTCTTATCTTGTAGATTTGGTCAATAGTGTCCCAACATCCGCAAATGCTGAGTACTATGCTAAGATTGTGGCTGAGAAAGCCATGCTTCGACGTATTATAAATAGGCTGACAGAGACTGTCAACCAAGCATATGAGGGCGCAACGGAATCTGATGAAATTATTGCGAATGCTGAGAAAGCCTTGGTTGATGTTTCAGAGCATAGTAATCGTAGTGGTTTCCGCAAAATATCTGAAGTTCTTGACGTTAATTTTAATACCTTGGAGATGCGTTCCCAGCAAACATCAGATGTTACTGGATTACCAACAGGTTTCCGTGACCTTGACAAGATTACAACAGGTTTACACCCTGATCAATTAATTATTTTAGCAGCTCGCCCCGCAGTTGGTAAAACAGCCTTTGTGTTGAACATTGCTCAGAATGTTGGCACCAAGCAAAATAAAGCTGTTGCAGTCTTTTCATTAGAGATGGGTGCAGAAAGCTTGGTTGATCGTATGTTGGCAGCTGAAGGGATGATTGATTCTCATGCTTTACGTACAGGTCAATTGACAGAGCAAGATTGGAATAATGTTATGATTGCTCAAGGAGCACTGGCTGAGGCACCGATTTACATAGATGATACCCCTGGTATAAAGATTACTGAGATTCGTGCACGGTCCCGTAAATTGTCACAAGAAGTAGAGGGTGGTCTTGGTCTTATTGTGATTGACTACTTGCAGTTGATTACAGGTACGCGACCAGAAAATCGCCAACAAGAGGTTTCAGATATTTCAAGACAGTTAAAAATCCTGGCCAAGGAGCTCAAAGTTCCTGTAATTGCCTTGAGTCAGTTATCTCGTGGGGTTGAACAACGTCAGGACAAACGTCCAGTCTTATCTGATATCCGTGAGTCAGGATCTATCGAGCAGGATGCCGATATTGTCGCCTTCTTGTATCGTGATGATTACTACCGAAAAGAGGGTGAAGAACCAGAAAATGCGATTGAAGATAATACCATCGAAGTTATCCTAGAAAAAAATCGTGCTGGTGCGCGTGGAACAGTCAAGTTACTATTCCAAAAAGAATACAATAAATTTTCATCGATTGCTCAGTTTGAGGAATCATAATTTTCAGATTTAAGGAGATATATATATGAGTGATGCATTTGCAGATGTTGCTAAGATGAAAAACATCAAGGAAGCTATTAAGTCACATGAAGGTCAGCTAGTAGAATTGACCCTAGAGAATGGGCGTAAACGTGAAAAGAATAAAATTGGTCGATTGACAGAAGTTTATCCATCATTGTTTATTGTTGAATATCAAGACTTCAGTTCCCAAGCAGGAGCTATTAATAATAGTTATGTTGAATCTTACACTTATTCAGATATTTTGACTGAGAAGACTCTCATTCGTTATTTGAGTCCTGAGGAACAAGCTGAAATCGAAAATAAATAAGAAAAAGCCTTTACTTGGGCTTTTTTTCGTGGTAAAATATTTAGGTATGTGAAATAATAGCAGGATAAAATGAAGCTCGTCAACAGGAAGTCGGCTAGAAAAGTAACCTTTGCTGTTTGGGCGAAGTCTTTCTGAACGAATCAGGTTTATCTAAAACGTTATTTCCTAAAAATATTTTTTATAGGAGGACATTATTAATGTCACGTTATACAGGTCCATCATGGAAACAATCACGTCGCCTTGGTTTCTCACTTACAGGCACAGGTAAAGAATTGGCACGTCGTAACTACGTACCAGGTCAACACGGTCCAAACAACCGTTCAAAACTTTCAGAATACGGTTTGCAATTGGCTGAGAAACAAAAACTTCGTTTCTCATACGGTTTGGGTGAAAAACAATTCCGTAACTTGTTCGTACAAGCTACTAAAGTTAAAGGTGGAACACTTGGTTTCAACTTTATGGTTCTTTTGGAACGTCGTCTTGACAACGTTGTTTATCGTCTTGGTCTTGCAACTACTCGTCGTCAAGCACGCCAATTCGTAAACCACGGTCACATCCTTGTTGACGGTAAACGTGTTGATATCCCTTCATACCGCGTTGAAGTTGGTCAAGTAATCTCAGTTCGTGAAAAATCAGCTAAAGTTCCTGCTATCCTTGAAGCAGTAGAAGCTACTATCGGACGTCCAGCATTTGTATCATTCGATGCTGAAAAACTTGAAGGTTCATTGACACGTCTTCCAGAACGTGATGAAATCAACCCAGAAATCAACGAAGCACTTGTCGTTGAATTCTACAACAAAATGCTTTAATTTTAAAATTCATTTTGCAAAAAGCCCGTTATTATGGGCTTTTTTGTTTGTCTTAAATCATTGATTTCTAGGTTTGTTCAGTTACAAGTTCCCTAAAGCTATTTCATAGAATGAGACGGCTTTTTGTTTTCGAATATTAAAAAGCCCCCTAGTCTGATAAAAGTGACTAAGGGATTCGTAACATGATGATAGATGATTTTGAGGTATAAATTATTTATTATCCAATCCGCCTTCAAAATCTGCTGAAACGTTTGAAACGTAGTTGGTGAAGTAGCTTTCAAAATCTTTTTTTAGTTGGTCGTACTCCTCTTCGGAGTAATCTTTATCCTCTATATAAGCCTGAAATCTAGGAATTCCCAAATCTTTTTGGAGACGTTGGATTACTTCTGTCTTTGTCATAAGAACCTCTCTTTCATTCTTTATTTTACCATATTTCAAATTGTATGAAGTAAATATATTGTTTTAAAAGTTTACTTTTGATATACTCTCAAAGTTATTTAAGAAGGAGGCTACTATGTCTATTATTACACTAATCTTAGCTGGGATTGTTGCTTTGGAGCATCTCTATATTATGTATTTGGAAACTTTTGCGACACATTCAGACACGACTAGTCGTGTTTTCAATATGAGTAAAGAAGAACTTCAACGTGATTCTGTTACACACTTATTTAAAAATCAAGGGATTTACAATGGTTTGATTGCGGTATTCCTCTTGTATGGGATTTTCACAAGTAGTCAGCTACTTGTAACTGTTTTTGTACTCAATGTTTTCTTTGCTGCTATTTATGGTGCTATAACTGCAAATAAGAAAATTATTTTAACGCAAGGTGGACCCGCAATCTTGACCTTACTTTCACTTATCATTTCCTTATTTTAAGGATTTTATTGTAAAAGAAAAAGCTGCTTTAACTGTTGAAATGGTTTGCAGCTTTTTATGCTTTTGAAGTTGTTTTATTGTGGAATAAATCGTAGAAGAAAATCTGTCATTTCTCGGGGTGATTCTTTTTTTCCTTTATTTATCCAGGCTTGACAAGCACCAAAAATAGCGTGCGCAAAATAAATACTGGCATAGTCTTTCTCAAATCCTTTTAGAGATCTTTCTTCAGCACTAGGGACAATGAAGTCCTCAGCTATCATACGCTGAAGTTTATGTATTAGAAAATCTTGAATTTCTTTTGATCCATTGGTAGACAATAGAGCTGACAGGAGTTTTTCACGAGTAAGAAATTCAAAGATTTCGAGGAAGGCTCCCTCCTTCTTTCCTTCGTATTTATCGAAGATATACTCTAGTTTATGGAAAAGCTCTTTCTGATAACTATCAATCATTTCATACTTATCTTTGTAGTGGGTATAAAAACTCGAACGGCTAATCCCAGCTGTTTGAACCAGACGAATGGTAGTAATATCATTGAAATCTTGGTTTTTTAAGCATATTACTAAAGCATCTAAAAGAGCTTTTTTAGTTTGAGCTCGCCTTTGATCTTTTGACATACAAATCTCCTTTTATACACTTTTAGACTATGCGTCCAAAAACTAATTGTTTAACATTGATTTTCATGTAAATGAGTTTATAATTGATTATATCATAAAAATAAACACAATGTCTAAAAAGGAGAAATATGTTAGCAGAATTAAAGGCGCTTCTTAAAAGTCCAAAGCTCTGGATAACTATTATTGGTGTCTCATTGATACCCGCTTTATATAATCTAATCTTTTTATCTTCTATGTGGAATCCTTATGGAAATGTAAAGCATCTACCAGTAGCCGTAGTGAACAAAGATAAGAGCGCTAGTTTCCAGAATAAAACTCTAGATATTGGTCATGACATGGTAGACAATATGTCTAAAAATAAAAATCTAGACTATCATTTTGTGACTGAAAATGAAGCCAAAAAAGGAATTGATGATGGTGATTACTATATGGTAATCACTTTTCCAGAAAATCTCTCAAGTAATGCAGCAAGTCTTTTGACAAATGATCCTAAGAAACTTGAAATTTCTTATCAGACAACAGCAGGGCATAGCTTCGTTTCTTCAAAAATGAGCGATTCTGCCATGTCTAAGTTAAAGGATACCGTTTCTAAAAATATTACGTCAACTTATGTTGGAGCTGTCTTTAAGAGTATGTCTCAACTTCAGGGTGGTATGGGAACTGCGGCGAATGGAGCTAGTCAATTATATGCAGGTGCAGGCGCACTTCAGTCTGGGAGTCAGACTTTATCAAGTGGTTTAGGAACTCTTGCTGGTTCTACACAGACATTGGCTACAGGTGTTGATACCTTGAGTTCAGGTGCATCTGCCTATACTTCAGGTGTGTCAACTTTGTCAGGTGCTTTGTCACAGTTAAACGCTAACTCTGAGGCTGTTAATTCTGCTGCAGGTCAATTTGTATCAGGAGCAGATGCTATGAGTACCTTAGTTACTGGTGCAGATTCTTTGTCAACTGCACTCAGTCAAATGGCTACGGCAACAAGTTTATCTGAAGAACAGCAAGCACAGTTGTCAACCTTGTCAACTAATTTAACTGATTTAAATACAGCAATTCAAAATCTTAATACAGCGGTAAGTAACACATCATTACCAAGTGGAACATCAACAACATCAGTAGATACAAGTTCAATAGCGACTTATCTTTCAAATATTTCTTCTGCAGCTAGCTCTATAGCTACAGCTAGTGCAACTGATAAAGCAAATGATTTGGCTGCGGTACAAGGAACAGCTGCTTATCAAAGCTTGACGGCAGATCAACAAGCAGAGATTACATCGGCAATTAGTAATGCAGGATCTACAGCTAGTAGTTATGCTTCAACTATTGCATCTGATGTGTCAAGTATGTCAACTGCTTTATCTAGCTTAACAGGTACGACAACAACTAATATCGGAGATTCAAGTAGTTTAGCTTCTCTACAAACATCTATTTCAGGCATTGCCAGTTCGGCGAATGCACTTCTTCCTGTAGCTTCATCAACGGTATCATCAATGCAAGCTAATATTGCTAATGTCAATTCAGTACTTGTCAATCAATTATCACCAGGAGCAAGTCAAGTGGCTTCAGGTGTGTCAACTGCTCAAAGTACTCTAGCAACAGGTGCAAGCGCACTTTCAACTGGTTTGTCAACTTATACTGGTGCTGTGTCAACAATTGCCAGTGGTGCTCAAACTCTAGATGCTAACAGTAGTAGTTTAATGACTGGTTTTGCTACTCTTCAGAGTGGTACAAGTGCTCTCAATACAGGAGCTCAACAATTAGCAACTGGAGGAAATACCTTAACAAATGGGTTGACAAGTTTGTCAACTAACCTTTCCACATTGTCTGATTCATTAAATAAGGCTAATCAGCAATTATCTCTTGTTTCTGTAAACTCAGACAATGCAAAAATGGTTAGTGCTCCGCTTAAAGAGAAGAAAACTGATAAGGATAAGGTTGACACTAATGGTGTGGGGATGGCTCCATATATGATTTCTGTTTCTCTTATGGTTGTCGCTCTTTCAACTAATGTTATCTTTGCTAAGAGCTTGACAGGAAGAAACTTTACGAGCCGTTTTGATTGGGCTAAGAATAAGTTCTTTATCAATGGTATCATTACGACTATGGCTGCAATTGCCCTTTATATTGCCATTCGATTTGTGGGAGTTGAACCAAATCATCCATTAGCTACATTTGGTATGATTCTCCTTGCAGCATGGACTTTAATGGCGCTCGTTACAGCTCTTGTGGGTTGGGATGATAGATATGGTGCATTTGCTTCTATGATTATGCTCCTTTTGCAGCTAGGTTCTAGTGCAGGAACTTATCCAATTGAACTTAGTCCTAAGTTCTTTAAGGTCGTCCAACCATTCTTACCAATGTCCTACTCCGTATCAGGTCTTCGTCAAACTATTTCAATGACAGGACAGATCTCAGATCAAGTACGTATGTTATTTATTTTCTTACTTATTTTTGTAGTTGTAGGTATTATTATTTATAGACCAAAGTCTGAAAATGAATAAACTAAAGGCCAGCTCTAATGTGAGCTGGCTTTTTATGTTATTCAATAGTTATATCACCGAGGTCTGAGGTAATGGTTAGTGTGTTATCCTTTGAGATCTTAAGGTTATTTGTGATGTCCACCTCTCCTGAATGACTATCGGCTTGAACATTGAGCGTGTAATCTTTAAGAGCTATTTCAATATCACCGGATGTAACATCAAGTTTATTGTGACCATTGAAAATCAGGTTATCTCCAGAGTAATCTCCCATTGCAATAGATAAATCTGAGTTAGTAAAAAGTGTATGATTACTATCAACACTACCAACATCAAGATTAGCTTTTAGGTTGCTGACAATCATTTTAGTAAAAGTTAGGTCCCCTACATTTAGATTGATGTCTGCTTGTTTGATGGTGCTATTACTTAAATCTAGATTTCCAGTTGCTAAATCAACCTTTAAAAAATCAATCGTTTGTTTTTTAGGGAGTGTAATGACAATGGTTTTATTTCTGACTTCCTTGTTGAGAGTAGAAAGCCTTACTAAATCTTTTAATCCGAAAAAGTTAATATTTTTGTTAGAAGTCGAATCTAATTTAGAGTTGTTATCATTGATAGTCAATTGACCATCCTTTACAGATGTGTCAATTGGAGTTTTTGCTTTTTGGTAGTAAGAAAGAGTAGCCTTGTCAACGTTTCCTGTTTTAATAAGTACATTGTAGTTACTACTTTTAATATCAATTTTATTGAAGTCATCAACTTCTTTCTTGACATAATCTTGCTCACTTTTAGTTTGATTTTGTAAATCTGTCAAGCCACCTTGGCTATACCCCCAAGCTACGAATCCTCCTCCTAAAAATAGAGAGATAAGAGACACTCCGAGGATGATCTTTTTCCAAGTTTTCATGATTTTCTTCCTTTCTTGATGAGCCATTTAATTAATAGGGTAATTAGCTTTACAATAAGTTTACAGATTTCAAACGAAATCAAAAGTAGTAAGAGTGCTCCTCCAAACATCAATAGACCTAGACCTCCTCCAAACAGTGTTGAAGCTAGTGAAACACTTAAGAGAGAGAAGCTTGTAAAGAAAGTGTAAATACCACTAATGAGTAAAGCAAAAGTAAGAGCTAAGGCAGTCACTATAACTGCGAAAATAATCATAAGAAGTGTCATTATCATAGCTAAGAAGAATAGTAGAATTGGTAAGGCGACTGGACTGGCTAAAACAGCTAGAATCGCAATCCAAAGGATAGCTGTTTTATTGCGTAAGCTGCTCTTGTCCTCAACAATCTTTTCTTCTAGAAGACGACTAATGACTTCATGTGCGGCTTCCTTAGGTGTACCCAGTTCCGCAATAACCCGAGCTTCATTCTCAGGTCCAGCCTCTTCAAAATATTCCATGAAATATTCTATAGCTTCTTCGTAGTCCTGTTGTGGTAATTTTCGTAGATATTTTGTTAATTTGGCTATATATTCAGTCCTTGTCATGTCTTAATCTCCCTTCTACAATACCATCCAGAGTTTCTTTATAGGTTAACCATTCTTTATTAAGAAATTGAAGTTGCTCTTTTCCCTCCTGGGTAATACTGTAATATTTACGTTTACGCCCTTGATACGCTTGGCTATAGGTGGTCATATAGCCTGCTTTTTCAAGCTTTTTTAAAATAGGATAAAGTGTTGACTCCTTGATATTAGCTACAAGCTTTATGGTTTGACTAATCTCATAGCCATAAGAGTCTTCTCTATCGATAATAGCTAGTATTAGGAACTCTATCAGGATTGACGATGTTGGAAAATACATAGTGTGCTCCTTTGCTTTTAGATATGTATAAAAATTATATATAATTATTTTATATATAGAGTGTATCTCTTTTAGAAAGATATGTCAATATTTTATATATAAAAATTTTACATAATGGGGCTATCTCCTTTTTTATGATAATATGAAATCAAGGAGTTCTTATGACTATTAAAGATAAACTAGCTCATTACGAGCCGAAGCCACTAGGGGAGAAAGGACGCTATGCAGTGCTTTTACCCTTGATATATGATGTAAAAACTGATAAGTATCAAATCCTTTACCAAGTACGAAGTGAGCATATTTCTCAACCAGGTGAGGTCTCTTTTCCTGGTGGCCGTGTCGAAGATGGTGAGACTTTTCAAGAAGCTGCTATACGAGAAACGTGTGAGGAACTAAACTTAAGTCCTGATCAAATTGACATTTGGGGAGAGATTGATTATCTGATTCATCAGGGGAGAACCATCCATTGCTTTGTTGGAAAGATAAATATAGAAAATTGGGAGGATATTCATCCAAATGAAGAGGTGAAACGGTTGTTTACAGTTTATGTTGACACTTTGTTGACAGAGGAACCGATTTATTATAAAGTGACTTCTACCTTGAGTGATGCGAAAGATTTCCCATTTTTCCTGGTAAAAAATAGAGAAAAATACAATTTTGGGTATAGTGAACGTCATATTCCTTTTTACAGAAAATTGACAGAAAACATATGGGGAATGACAGCTATGTTTACACATAGATTTACAGATATTCTGAAAGATTTAGAGTAAAAATAAAAGATCAACGGTAATATGTTGATCTTTTTACTATTAATTAAATTGTTTATTTGCTACCAAAGGAGTGAAATTTATTTCTGGGACATGAGTCTAGAGTATTCCTAAAATGATTTTCAAAATTAATATCGAAGCTTTTAGCTAGGTGGTCAAATTCAGAGTGGACAATGACTTTTTGTTTCGTTTGTGTCATTCCTATGCTAAAAAGAAGGGGAGGTGGATACAGGCAGTTATGCTTTGGTATTATTCTGCCTAAGATTGATGATTCTATTGATATTTCTTAGGGAGTAACCTATGTTGAAGAGAAGGTAAAGCATATAACTATAAATAGTAAAGCTCCAAAAATCTGGGACAATACTGAGACTATAGACAAATAAGACTGTTGCACTAACAAAAATTAAACAGCTACATATTATTGAAAGTAGAGGATATCCTTTTGAAAATAATAGGCTTTCTACGATTAAGGCAAGAGCAGGCAGCAACAGTGTTAGGATGATAATAATAAAAATGAAGCGTTGTGTATCATCTAGTATCAAGTTACCCAATGATTTACCTAGGTAAAAACGAGAATCACTCCCACCAGGGTAAATCAATTCTCTTGTCAAGGGACTAACTAGGATTAGGGTGTCAAATAGTGAGAAAGCCGCCCATCTCCAAATAGGGAAAGACCATTCTTCCTCAGATAATTCGTTCTGAGTTCTTACTTCAGTTACTTCTAATTTGATTGCCATCAATATGTACCTCTTTTGGAAAGTCGTTATTTTGATTTAAGATATACCATCCATCTGGTAGTTCAGAGTTTTTTAGTACTTGTTCTAATTGAGAATGTAAGTCAATTTCTTTAGTCGTGGAACCAGAAGGAAAACTCAATTGGACAGTAAGTTGTTTGTTTCGTAGAGCATCTTTAAGTGAAAAATCATAATAGCCACCTAGCGCTTTAGAATGTCCCCTCTCATAAGTATAGAGCGTCGTGTATGGTACAGGTTCTATCTGAACAATAATATTTTTTAAATCTTTCTCGGTTCTTAAAGCTTCAGAGATATCATTGATAAATTTTTGATTTCTAGGGTTGATTTTAATAGACTTCTTAACAAAGTCGTCCCCATATTCTCTTTCATCAGGTAAAATCTTATATTCACTATTTTGGCGATTAAAATCTGAGTCGCTTTCTGTTGGGCTGGCAATGTAAAGATAGAGTAAATCTTGAATATGGAGAGGAAGTTGAGTATTTACATGTTCTTTTTTGTTATTAATGGTCTCTTGATAATCAATATGGAAAATCAGGTAATGTTTAACCTCATCTTCTTTATTCATACGATAAGTAATTTTATCTGCCCATCCGATACCAGTTATTTGCACCTTTCCTTGAAATCCACGAGTTTTATAAAACCCTTTAATATTTTCTTGAGCATTGTAATAGAAAAAGATAGCAATCATGGTCAATAATAAAATCAAGGGCATAGTAATTTTAAGGTATTTGAAGTTATTTTTTACCATATTAGTTATGACTCTCCTTAACTAGTAGGTTGTAATCTTTTTGACTTTTAACTTCCTCGAGGTGTCCAGTCGTTGTATCAGTACTTGTAAAATACCAATAGATATCCTCCTTATCTGGTGTTAACTTTTTTTGGAGTTTAATGGCATCATCCAAATTAAGTGAATCAGTTGTTACGATAATTAGGCTGACTCTTTTTTTGAGCGATTGGTCACTGTATTCGTTATCGTCTTGATCTTTGTAATCAGCAAAATTTCTTTCTTTGGTCCAGATAAGGGGCATGGAGTTGATAGTGAGGGGATCATCTTTATGACCTACAGAAAAATTATCCTTTGAAAGGAGATAGCGATAAGGTTTAGCAAATCCGTAGTATTGACTGACTTTTGCTGGTTTGGTTTTAGTTGCCTTATGGGTGCGTAAATTGACATAGAATACTTTTTCGTTGTCATAGGATGAAAATTTCACAAACTCATCCCTACCATCGGAGTACATGGTATTATCCATGGAACCAGGATCATCATATCCTAGTTTCTTAGCAAGGTCTAGTACATTAATAGTGTGTCCTTTTCCAGTATCTTTACCAAGCTGATAATAGTGGATAATATCATAATTTTTAGAGTCCTTCTTGTGTTTAGATACTTTATACCTAGATTCTTGGAAGGCTAGATAGGTGCGACCGACGGCTAATTGACTTCTCTCAAGTGCATTTTCATTTCCAAACTTAACACCTAAAACGTTAAAGTTTCCAATTTTGACGTTTTGAAAGGATGTTACAGTAACTTTTTTGTTAGTATAGTCGTAAAGTCTATCGTCTAAGGAATAAGCGGCCTGAATTCTATAACCATAGCGAACGAATGTACCTGTAAGTAGAATGGTTATAAAAATAAGGAGATAAACATGCCACATACGCCATCTAAATGTTTCTATTTTTGTCATAGGAGATCCTCTTTGAGTAATAGAAAAACCATGAAAATCTTATTTTCATGGTTTTTAATTCAATTATTTTACTTCAGTAAGAATCAGAGAAGTTAGTACCGTCTGAAATTAAATATTATCTTGGTCAAAATTATGAGATTTTAGTTGAAATAGAAGAGGTTGATTACTTCGATACGGACTTTAGCAGAGCATCCCATCGACTTTCTTTGGCTGAAATAACTGAAATTGTTAAATATCAAAGTATGGACAATGTTTGAAGCAACTACCAGAAGGCATAGGAAAAGGTGAAAGGGAATATTGGGAAAACAACTATAAAAGAGATAGATAAAGGGCTATTTTGATTGTTCACGAGAACCAAAATCTGATATTGCTTTTGTAGATATGAGATTTTTCTATGCTAGTGTTGAGTGTGTGGAACGTGGATTGTATCTTTTAAGGACCTCGCTTTGTGTGATGAGTAGAGCAGATAATTCAAACGGACTTATCTTAGCTTCCTCTCCAATGTTCAAGAAAGTCTTTTGAGCACTACAAGAGGCGAAGTCACAAACTCCGCCTCCTTCTACATATTTTTTGTTATAATAGAATATTTTATTTGAAATATCAAGACTTATGCTTGATAAAGCTAGAAAACTTACCCTTTTCCAGCAAGAATATCTGATACTTTATACAATCCTGGGGAATATGTCCGACCAAATAGTTTTTTCGTCAAGGCATTAAACGTATAATGGTCATCTAAAATCAAGACTTCGTCATACGTTTTTAAGAGTGCAATAAAGTCATCGTCTGTTAAATTGGAACCATCTCTAGTATCGATATTTTCATTGCCGAGGTAATAACTTGTTGCGCTGTCGCTGTATGATGCCATTAAATCTAAAAATTCTTGGTCAGCCGTCACAAAATTTTCTCTGGCATCAACATTGACATCCCACAGATAATAACGACTAGCATATTGGACAAAATAATTATCTACATTCTCCTTATCTGCTGTTACAACCAAAATTCTATCCGTTGACGAATTACTCTGACTTTCAGTAAACTGATGAATTTCTTTTACGACCTCGTTTGTTTCCTGATTGTTATTGTAAACAATGCTATTATTTTCTGACAAGAACATTCCAATGGCATAAACTGTCAAAACAAGGCTCGCGTATTGGTACAAGTGTTTATTAAATAAGCTCTTGTAAGACCTAGCATTACGTTTACTAATGATTTTTTCATACAGACACTTGTCCATTACCCATGCTAAAGCCATGGTCAAACAACCAAAAGCAAAGATAACGATGCTCGAAGCATAGCGCTCAAATCCTGCTAATTCTAACGCTTCATCAGTCGGCATTGCTGTCAGATACATGAGTAAAATGCCAATATAGTAAGTCACAATCGAAATATCAACAAATCCCCAAGTCAACAAGACAAATTTCTTATATTTCAAACGAATGCCAATCACAATAAAGGCAATCAGCATAATCAGATTGATTATCAAAATTCCATTGCTTGCCAAACTGTCAAACGTAAACACCGATTTGACAAAAAGAGTGATAATTTTTTGTGGGTCGCCTGACAGATTTCCAGTCAATACCTGACCAAGTTCTGACATGGACACCGCATGCTTGGCACTTGAGGCATTTGGGAAATTATCCGTCACATGCTTTTGCCAAATAACAAAAGGAAGACAGCTGACTAGCAAGGTCATTATGAGCAGCACTAGTGCTTTTAAACGTGCTCTTTTACGAACAAGTAAACGCACAATACAAACCACATAAACTACTAAAACGAGAGCGACAAAGAAAAGTCCACTTACTTTGACGATACTTAATAATCCAAGAATTACCGCCGTATTTAGTGACAAAAACCAGAAACGATTACGATAGACAAAACAACCTGCTATGGCTGCCAAGGCCAAGGCCGGAAGCAGAAAATCAACCAGCAAATTATTTAATCGAATAGCAACGTTGAACGTATTAAAAACAGCAAACGAAGCAAAAATCATGCTAACCATTAAGACACGTCGATCATCACGAAGTGCCGCAAACATGGCATAAAGACTGGAAGCAATCAAGAAGAATTGCCCGACCAACATACTACCTTCTGAAAAGCCTACGATAGTCGTGAAAAAATAAATGAAAAGTGAACTTCCAACAGGATAGGTATAATAACTAATAATCGTATCCTGCTGTGTTGGCAAAGCATTATTGATATGGAAAAATTTTACAATCGTTGCCCAATGCGTAAAATTATCATAATGTAAAAGCGGTGAATGCCAGAGCGTTATTCCAAACAAAAGCAAATAAGCCATCATTCCAAGCGCAATATAATCAAGTCTCCTAAAGCGATATTTCTTTTTCCATACCGCCCAAAGATAATAAAGACTCAAAAGACAGCCCAAAACAGAAATGGCATACACGGTCTGCAACATAAAGCCTAACAAACTACCAAGGTACAATACCAATGTAATGACTGAAAATGTAAACACCCATGTCAGACTGCGATTCATCTTCACAGTATTACGGAAAAAGGCATTGTACCCCATGGTAATCACAAAGAACAACAGTAATCTAGCAATACTAATCATACTCTCCCTCTCCATTCATTTGCTAAGGCTTTAAAAGCAGGTAAGCTATCCAAATCCGCTAAATTGGTAACTCGATAAAGCGATTCGTCTCTATCAATATCATAGGACACAAAAGTCAACTGAATTGGCAAATCTTTGTAGGTAAATGCGACATTCGGTCCTTTTTTAGGATTTGTCAATTTTCCAGAAAATGTCATGTAATAATAATCTGTCTTTCTAAGCTGGCATTTTTTTCCAGCAACCTGAACCTCTTCATTAACACGAACTTTCGGAAAAGCTACTTGGTCATAGGCTGAAACAGGACGTTCATTATTTTGGAAACGTTGACTAAAGTTCTCAAATAAATCATCCCATGTTGTCATCCAAGGGTCTTTTTCCTTCGGAAGATTGTGATTAATGCGGTCATAAATGTACTGATAAAATTCGCGCTTATCAGCTTCAGGAATTTCTGAAAATTGAACGCCGTAGCGCCAACCATTATCAATCGCAAAAACACGAACAACATGACCTTTTACCCTCGCATGGTAATCACGTGATTGCAAATTAAGCGTCAGTTCTTTTTCTTTCGGCAAATACAATGGTAAATCCGTATAGAATGAAATCCCCGTTTCTGAAATATCACAGACTCTCACTTGGTAAGAATCATCATCAACCTCAATAACCATAGCTTCATCAACAGTAAAACGCTCACTTGAGCGATAAATCGGACGACCAAGCGCACAGAAAATCGCAAAGGTCAAATTGATGATATGATAAATCAACCAAAAACTGATAATACTTCCATAAAAAAGCTCTGAACCAAATTTTCCATAGTTAAAAGTCACCAACCCATAAACGGCTAATCCCCATAAAACAAGATAAGGAAGCGCATAAAGGTACAACGTCCACGACGTATCATTTCCCTTACGTGTCACCTTAAATTTTTTTTCGCTAATGCCAAAGGACTCCAACATCATGGGAATAAACAAATACGGAGCAAAAATCGTTTCCACAATTTCTCCCCAAACCTGTGTTCGGTATTGTTTTGAGACTTCTCGCATTGACAAGTGTGTCAATGCGTAACTTGGCAACCAGAATAGGAACAGTAGCCAGATATTTGACACCACCACACGCACATGGAAAACCGTATATAAAATCGGTGCCAAGATATACAATAACCGTCTAAAGAAAGACCACCAATAAAGATAGCCATTAATATAAACAATTCTTTGCCCCTTTGTCAATTTGGGATTAAAGAAGATATTCATATTGTAGCTACTGCGAATAACGCCACGTCCCCAGCGCGCGCGCTGTTTGATGACACTCTTCAAATCTGTTGGCGTTAACCCGCTAGCCATTGGACTTTTCGTCGAATAATTTACATAACCAGCCGCATTCATCCGAACACCTAGCTCGAAATCCTCCGTAATGGTATCTGTCGGAAAACCACCAACATCTTCAATCGCCTTGCGGAAAATAAGCGTATTAGACCCCGTATAAACCGCTGCACCGTGCGAATTATTGCAAACATTAATTTCTTTGGAAAAGAAATCTTGTTCGTTTGGTAAGGTTGATTCTGAAAACAAGTTAAATTGGAAAATATCAGCATTGTAAAAACTTTGTGGCGTTTGAATCAAACCAACTTTTGACTTATCATAATCGTCACCATTTTCATAAGCCTCAACTTGTTCAACAAAATAAGGCACAGTTTCCAACAGGAATTCACGATAAGGAATCATATCCGCATCAAATGTCGCCACCAAAGGTGATGACGTCTGACGTAAAGCATTATTGTAGTTTCCTGATTTGGCATCTTTATTATCCGCCAAACCAAAATAACCAACACCAAGCTCATCAGCCAATTTGGCAACTTCTAGACGATTGGTATCATCACAGACGTAGATATGCACCTTAGACTTATCAGGATATTCCATAAAAGTACAGGCATTAATCGTCTTATAAAGCAACTCTGGATCCTCATTATGCGTTGCAATCAAAACATCCACATCTGGGTAACGCTCCTTAGCAATCTCAGGCTTTTTAAGCTCAAAGTCCTTTTGCTTATTCCAAATGAGAATGTAGCCTGTAATGGCTGAAACTACCTCACTTCCCCACAATAAAATCCCAAAGATCAGCGCAAACCATGAATCATGCCACGGAATAGTCGCCACCAAACGCCAAGTTAAATAAAAGGCAGTCGTTACAAATGCAACGAAATAGAGTATCCTCTTACTAGTCTTCATTCTCACCTCCACTAAAAATCAAATGTTTTTGCACAAAATAACTGACAAAGAAAAGTGTACCGTCAACTAAAATCTTCACCAATGAAATTGGCAGCGTCGTCAAGGCATTTCCTAGAACTGTTACCAATAAACTTGACAAAACAATCTGTACTACCACCAAAGTGAAGTATTTTATCGCACTATTTGATTGACCTCGTTTAAAGACCACCTTATGATTCAAGGTGAAATTAACAACAGATGATATCGCACGCGCTAAAATCGAAGCTAACGTCACCGCACTAAAACTCAATCCATTAAACAAAGAAATTAAAATCGTAAAAGCAACAATATCAACCAAGAAGGAAAACAATGCTGAAAAAATGTACTTGAAGAAAACCTTGTAAATTCTAATCGAGTCACGAATCGCATCAAAATGCGACGACTGATTTTCATCCAAATAAATCGTTGCAATGCCAACTTCACAAATCAGAATATTGTCCTCTTTTGCCTCAAGTAACATATTCATCTCAAATTCATACCGTTCACCCTCCACGGTTAAGAGTTTTGGCAACCATGACATAGGAATCACACGAAGCCCCGTTTGCGTATCAGAAACGTTCATACCTGTCATAGCCCCCAAGACGTCTCTTGTCAATAAATTTCCAAATTTACTACGTAAAGGAACAGATTTTTCAAATGTTCTAACACCCAGCACCAAACTATCAGGATGTTGCAAAAATTCAGCCAAACATTTCATCATGTCTTCGTAGGTATGTTGACCATCAGAATCAATCGTCACAATTCCTTTGGCATTAGGAAAATTGTCCAAAATATATGAAATAGCCGTTTTTAAAGCACGACCTTTTCCTTTATTATCATCATGTCTTTGCAAATGACATGCATAGTCACTCTGCGCTATTGCAAATAACGGTGCAAAATCAGCTCCACTACCGTCATCGACTAGAATAATGTCAAACATTTGATTTTCCTTATCCCGAATATTTTTCAAAAGTTCCAACAAACGGTCATCAGGTTCATAGGCAGGAATGACAATAACAACATCTTGAAACATCATCGACGTTCTCCTTTCTGACTTTTATTTTCGTACATTTTCTTATCAGCTATTGCAAATAACGGTGCAAAATCAGCTCCACTACCGTCATCGACTAGAATAATGTCAAACATTTGATTTTCCTTTCTGACTTTTATTTTCGTACATTTTCTTATCAGCTATTGCAAAAAAATCAACGAAGTTTTTATGTGATTGATAAGAGTCCGTATAAGCACCTAAAGATGCTGTAATCCCCATATCTTTGAGAGTCATTTCTGCTTGAACAAGTTTTATTAAAAATTCAGCTTGATTTTCAGAAACTCCAGGGAGTAAAACCGCAAATTCATCTCCACCTAACCTTGCTATTACAGCACTTTCAGGCATTATCTTCGTTAAAATATCACCAAATTCAATTAGAATCTTATCTCCCGTAGCATGTCCAAAGGTATCATTTGCTTCCTTGAATTTATCCAAATCAGATATAATAACCGTAATTTGTTCTTCTTTACGTGTCAGACATTCCTCAAAAGCAAGCTCAATATATCGTCGATTATGAACCCGTGTTAAAACATCTTCGTATGCCATCCTCTGTATTTCAAGTTCATGAAGTCTCTGCTCTGTAACATCAAGAACAAAACAAAAAACACCAATCACTTTTTGGCGATTGTTATAAATGGGAGAATACATATTTTGCCAGTAAAGCGTTTTGTCGCCTGTCTTAATAGTATCCATAAATATAAATGTTTCACCCTTTTTCGCACGATCAACATTTGCTTTTAAACGCGCAGCATCTTCACTATTAAGATAATTCATTGGAAAGTCACCAATTTTGGGAGTGAAATAAAAGATTTCTTCCATGAGCCGAATATCATTCTTATTAACCGCAATAAAACGATAATCTAAGTCTACAGCATAGACGTTAATAAGTTTCGAACTCTGTAAGATAAAGTGGGATAGCATATGCTGTCTTCGATTAAGGTAAGATGCTAGGGTCCAAAGAACTAGTATTCCTATAAAGATTGCTAAAACGATGGGATTATCATGGTCAATCAAAACATCATCATACACTAAGCGCATTAATAACATTAACGCAGCAAAAATACTTAAGTATGTTAACAATCTTTGATGCTTGATTAAAAAATCACTTACTTTTCCTAATACCATTACAGTCTCACCATTCTAAGTAGTTTTAATACCTTCAGCATCCAAACTGTCTGTAACAAAACGTCCTGTAAAACCACCGATGAAGCCCGTAGCAGTATTGTCAATTCCTAAACGTTGTAGAATACGGCTGACATTAATACCCTTACCGCCAGCGAATTTATCATCACTCTCTATTCGGTTAACTTCACCAATCTCTACCTTGTCGATACGAACAATGAAGTCGATTGATGGGTTTAGCGTCACAGTATAAATCATACTTCAATAACCCTCGTTTTCTCTTTTAATTATTTAAGGAGCCCTTCTTCCGAAGCATTTGTGATTATGGTTACTTTCTCAACCTCGGCTACCTTAGCATAGGTTGAGAAAGTTTAGAAGCATCAGCTAGAACATAGGCTTTTTGCGCATTAGCTATCACTGTTCGTTTAATGACCGCCTCTTCCATATCTGGCGTTGTGAAATAATTGGCATCAACTCCATTAGCACCAATGAAAGCACAATCAAAATTCAGTTGTCTGATTTGTTCCAGAGCTGTACTTCCAATAGAGGCATCTGTTGAATGTTTAACCTTACCACCAATAATCCTAGTACTAATACCGAGATCTACCAGCTTAACAGCATGATGGATAGAATTAGTCACAACCGTCACCTGACGATTCATTTCCTCTGGATATGGTGAATATTTGTCATAAGTTCTAAGCCCAGCCTCAACGTGACCAATACTTACTTTATTGTAAAATGCAACCAATCCAGCAGCAAAAGTTGTTGTAGTATCACTATGAACTAAAACCAAATCAGGTTGTTCTTTCTTAACAACTGGATCAAAATTAGCCAAAATTTTAGAAGTAATTTCCTGAAGTGATTGATTTTTTTCCCATGATATCCAAATCATAATCAGGAACTATTTCAAAAGTCTCCAAAACCTGGTCAAGCATTTGACGGTGTTGAGCTGTGACTACTGTAATAGTATTAATGGTTTCTTGATGTTTTTTTCAACTCAAGAATTAACGGCGCCATCTTAATTGCCTCTGGTCTTGTCCCAAAGACAACCATAATATTTAATTTTCCCATAAGATCCCCCCCTATGACCTATACGAAATCAATATAATATTGACAAATAAGACTCTACATTATCACTTTATTATCCCCAATAAAAAGGAAAATGAGTTATCCTTTCTCCAAAAGCATTAAAGGGAATGCCCTCGCTATTGGTCTTGTTTTGCAAATGATGTAAAGTAGATAAAGAAAAAGGTCTCAATAAAAAGACTATCATTACGTATAAAATTCAAGAAGTAAGACAAGAAAACTAAGTCATATCATCCAAGGATATCAATTGTTTTGAGATTTTCTAGTCTTCTCCCCCGAATTTAAAAATACACTATTTAATAAATAAAAAAACTGCAGGAGAAAAAACGCTTTGCTAATAAAAGTGTTTTTGAATCCAGCAGTATTGCTAATTTACATATATTTCATAAAAACTTCTCCCCATTTTAAAGAGCGTCCCCTTTACTTACGCTCTATCCCCATCTTACAAATCAAAACATCGGTATGATAACCCTATCCCAATACCATATCACATAGCACCAAGTACCAACAAGTAATCATTCAACTCTCCCCAAAAGAGTCAAAATATTACAAACAGGTTGGCTTCGAGTTACTACTACCCATGTTCCCTATTCATATAGACGCTATAATTATAGCATGTTATTTTTATTTTTCAACCTTCTTTCAATTTTTTATTATTTTAATGTATGTGATAAGCATTATAATGAGGTCGTTTGAATTAAGCACTCCTACTTAACAAATACTAATCAAATGATATTTATCTATATTTTAATAAATAATAATTAAACACCCTTTGGCTTTTAAATGGATTTGCATAAAAAAATCAGAATTCCTATTAAAATTCTGATTCAGAATGAAGACAAACATCGTTTTTGATGTTTGTCTTTTTTTATATTCACACTTAATTCTCCCATAATCCAATAATATTGAGGTATTTGGATAAAATAACAGGTCTTCCCTACCATCATTTTTACCAATTTTTTGATATTTAGACATGCCAAAGTAAGCCCAACCTTATCTTCCATTTTGGACTTTCCTTTTTCTCTGGTATAACGCAAGTTATGATATTCTTTAGCTGTTCCGAATAAACGTTCTATCGTTTCTTTCCGGTGTTGGTACCGTTCCTTCATCCCACTTTGATGACGGATATCTTCACAGATTTCTAAGGCATCTTTCCAAATATGACGCACAACAACTTTTTGGTGCTGGCGACTTTCAGTACAAATCGCTAACAAGGGACAGGTCTTACAAATTTCGGGATTACTTTTATATTCTCTATAACCTTCACGTGTCGTTGTACGGTAAGTTAATACCTGGTTCTCTGGACAAAGATAGCAGTCAAAATGCTCGTCATAGACAAAGTCTTTAGGACGTAGAAAGCCTCTCTTACTCTTGGCCTAGTGTAAGGGAATACTGGCGTAATCTCTTTTTCTAAAAGAAACTTGGCAATACTAGGTGTTTTGTAGCCTGAATCCGCAATAATGAATTCAGGGGAGAAGGGTTCTAACTTGGCGAAAAGAACAGGAAAGGCCTGACTATCATGGATGTTACCTGCTTCAACTGTATAAGCCAAGGCCCAACCATGTTTATCACAAGCTACCTGAGCATTATAAGCGAAGACTTCCTTGTGTTCTCCCTTGTGAAACCAACCACTATCTGGATCAGTCGTTGATTGTTTCTTAGATTTAGCTTCGCCTTTTTTGGCGGGCTTTAAGAACTTTTTTGCATGCTTCTTCCTGTCTAAATTAATCTCAACATCCAGTTGTTCACTCATGAATTTAGCTTTTTGATCAACAACAACATTTTTGTACTTATGATTATTAGCAGCTGCCTTGATATGTGTCCCATCGATGAAGATTTCTGAGGGATCAATGAGCCCCGCCTCCAAAACGTGATGAAGCACATGACTAAAAATGTGTGCTAACAATTCTTTATTTTGAAAGCGTCAGCTATAGTTCTTACCGTAAGTTGTAAAATGTGGTACCTTATCATCCAGAGATAAGCCAAGAAACCAACGATAAGCCGTATTCACCTCGATATCCTTGATGGTTTGGTGCATAGAACGAATGCCATAAAAACATTGAATCAAAGGAATCTTAACTAACAAAACAGGGGCTAGACTAGGGCGACCATTATCTGAAGAATAACTATCCTCAACAACATCATAAATAAAAGAAAAATCAATCGTTTCTTCAACTTTTCTTAGAAAATGGTCTTTAGGCACAAGTTCATCAAGTGTATAGAAACCTATTTGACGACGATTATATTCAGGATTATCTTTGTGAAACATAGGAGTACCTCATCAAATACCTTTTCTTTTATTATACTCCTTCGAAGCAAGAAAAGTCCCCAGAAGTATAACTTCTGAGGACTTTGTCTTCAATCAGATCTATTTATTTTTTATGAATAAGTTGTACAACCTTGCTAAAGGTTGATATAAAGCTATTTATAAATAACTTGGACACAAACCGTGTCCAATCAGATTTTACGATAAAAAGGTAGAGAAAAAGGTAGAGTTTAAATTGAAATACAGTGTAATATGTCGCATTCTGCATAAAGAAAAAACGCTTAAAATCAGCGTTTTTCTTTTGTATTGATTCGTATTGAATCCTTATTTAACCTCAGTAAAGATTACGTGTTTACGCAATTTTGGTGAGTATTTTTTCAATTGAAGACGGTCTGGAGTGTTACGTTTGTTTTTTGAAGTAAGGTACAAGCGTTCACCAGATTCTTTGTGTTCAAGTGTAATATTTACGCGCATGGTATCTCCCTTCTATTATTTAGCTGCGTTAGCTTTAGCGATTTTACGTCCTTTGTAGTATCCTTTAAGTGATACACGGTGTGAACGTGAGTAATCTCCAGTTGTTTCGTCAAATTGTACTGATGGAGCAGTCAATTTGTAGTGTGTACGACGTTTGTTTTTCTTCGCTTTTGAAGTGTGACGTGCAGGTACTGCCATTTCTTTATTTCCTCCGAATTAATATTTATGTTCTTGATTTTAAATCAACTATAACAGAATAACATATCTTTTTTGTAAAGTAAAGTTACTTGACAAAAAACTTCTCAAGAAAATATATAGTTAAAAACTATACAATGTGATAGTAAATACATATTTCACAGCTATAACAGCAAGTGCTAGAATAGGCTTATTATTACATTAAATGAAAGAATAAAAAGGAGTAAATAACTATGAGTAAAGTTCATTATCATTTTGATCATGTTGGTTCTTACCTTCGTCCACAAGCTTTAAAAGAAGCACGTGAAAAATTTGCCAATGGTGAGATTTCGCAAGAGGAATTGTTGAAAGTACAAGATGAATTGGTTAAGGAATTGGTTCATCATGAGGTAGAAAATGGCCTTCAAGTCGTTTCTGATGGTGAATTTGGTCGTTCTTGGTGGCACCTTGACTTCCTATGGAACCTAACTGGTTTTGAAGCTTACCAACAAGAGGATTCATATAAATTCCATGGAGCTAAGACACGTACAACTAACGTTCGTATCAATGGTAAAATTGATGAAAATCCTAATCATCCTTTCTATCGTGACTTTGAATATCTTAAATCAGTGACTCCTGAAGGAATTACTCCAAAAGTAACTATTCCAAGTCCATCACTCATCATTAACCGTGACCACCGTAGTGATCTTTATGCTGATTACTATGATTCATGGACAGATTTCCTTGATGATTTGGCTAAAGCTTACCATGATACCATCCAACATTTCTACGATTTGGGTGCACGTTATGTACAATTGGATGATACGACTTGGGGTTATTTGATTCAACAGTTTGAGAATGAAAAAAATAATCCTGAGAAAACAGCTGAGTTGGCAAAAATTGCTGAGGATGATGTATACACTATCAATAAAGCTTTGGAAGGTCTTCCAGAAGATTTGACTTTGGCTACTCACATTTGTCGTGGGAACTTTAAGTCAACTTATCTTTTTGAAGGTGGCTATGATTCAGTCGCTAAATATCTTGGTCAATTGAACTATGATATCTTCTTCTTGGAATACGATGATGCGCGTTCAGGTAGCTTCGCACCACTTCCAACGATTTGGAATAACCGTGATCATGTTGAATTGGTACTTGGTGTGATTACTTCTAAGGATCCAGCTTTGGAAGATGTAGATGCTGTTATTGCTCGTATCCATGAAGCGGCTGAACTTGTACCACTTAAGAACCTTGGTATCTCAACTCAATGTGGTTTTGCCTCAACTGAAGAAGGTAATATCTTGACTGAGCAAGATGAGTGGAATAAATTGAAATTGATTAAAACAATTACTGATAAAGTTTGGTCATAATAGAAAAAATGCAGAGGACGGGCTCAGCCTGTTCTCTCTTTTTATGAATATAGAAAGGAAGTGTCATGAATTATAAAGAGACAGGTCAGAAGATTTTAGAAGCTGTAGGAGGAAAGGAGAACGTTCAGAATCTAACACACTGTGCTACACGTTTACGTTTTACCTTAGCAGATGATTCTAAAGCTGATGATGAGGCTGTTAAAGCTATCGATGGTGTGGTGAGTTTGGCTAAGAGTGGTGGCCAGTATCAAGTTGTTGTTGGGAGTGATGTACCAAATGTATACCGCGCTTTAGAAGGTTTATTGGATCTGGATGAAGTATCTAAGGAATCATCGGAAAAACAAGATAGAACTCCTCTTCAAAGCTTTTTAGCTCTTATTTCTGGGATTTTCACCCCAATCTTACCAGTAATTACAGCAGCAGGGATGATCAAGGCCGTTTTGTCCCTTTTGGTTGTCTTTAAGGTAGTAGCTGTAGATGATGTTAACTATCAAGTTCTTAATTTTATTGGCGATGCTGGATTTTATTTCTTACCTGTATTTTTAGGTGCCTCAGCAGCTCGACAGTTTAAGACGAATGCTCAATTGGGGATGTTGATTGGTGCTATTTTATTACACCCAACTTTTACTCAGATTGTGACAACTGCCAAGGAATCAGGTCATGGCGTCTCTTTCTTTAGTATTCCTCTTACATTAACTTCTTACTCATCAACGGTTATCCCTGTTATTTTGGCAGTTTGGTTTATGAGTTACGTGGAGCGCTTTGCGATTAAAATTTCACCAAAAGCTGTGAAGTTTTTCTTGGTTCCTATGATTACGACCTTAATTACTGCAATCGTAACACTTTAGATTTTAGGTCCAGGTACTTTAGCTTCGAATGTGGCTCAGGGGGGAGTAGCCCTTGCTATTGCTTTAAAAACTAAGGATACCAAAAAAAGTTCTGGCTTCATCTGCTGGAATTACTGCAATTTGTGGGATTACGAAACCGGCTCTTTATGGGGTAACTTTGCAAAATAAAGCTGCCGTCATAGGATCTATTGTTGCAGGGGGAGTAGGTGGCTTCTTCCTTGGTATTTTAGGTGTGAGAAATTTTGCAGGTGGTTCCCCAGGTCTCTTGACGATTGCAGCCTATATCGGTGAAGATACACTTTAATATTTTTACACAGCTATTGCAGGTCTTGTAATTTCTGTTGTGGTCTCTTTTGTTGTGACCTTCGTTCTTTATAAAGAAGATTAATGATTGTGGCAGGCCGGGAGGTCTGTTTCTTTCTTACGTTGAAAAAACCTCTACCATTTCCCAAAAGCTATGTAAATTATGATAGAATAGAGTGATTATATCTGTAATAACGGAAAAGGAGGGCAGGTCTATTTGAGACCTGTATCATCATTATGAAACTTCAAAAACCTAAGGGAACGCAGGATATTTTACCTGCTGATAGTGCTAAATGGCAGTACGTAGAAAATGTTGCACGTGAAACATTTAAGAAATACAATTATGGTGAAATTCGTACACCTATGTTTGAACATTACGAGGTCATTTCACGTTCAGTAGGTGATACAACTGACATCGTTACTAAGGAAATGTACGATTTTCATGATAAGGGAGACCGTCATATAACACTTCGTCCAGAAGGAACAGCACCGGTTGTACGCTCTTATGTAGAAAATAAACTCTTTGCGCCAGAGGTTCAAAAACCCGTTAAAGTTTATTATATTGGATCAATGTTCCGTTATGAACGTCCTCAAGCAGGACGCTTGCGTGAGTTCCACCAACTAGGTGTAGAGTGCTTTGGATCAAAAAATCCAGCCACAGATGTTGAAACCATTGCTATGGCCTACCAACTCTTTAATACGCTTGGCATCAAGGAAGTTACCCTTCATTTGAATAGCCTTGGAAATACTGAGAGTCGTCTGGCTTATCGTCAGGCCTTGATTGACTACTTGACACCAATGCGTGATACTTTATCAAAAGATAGTCAGCGCCGTTTGGATGAAAATCCTTTGCGAGTACTCGATTCAAAAGAAAAAGAAGATAAGGTTGCAGTTGAAAATGCACCCTCTATTCTTGATTATTTAGATGACGAAAGTCAAGCGCACTTTGACGAAGTGCGTGCCATGCTCGATAGTCTTAACATTCCTTATGTGATTGATACTAATATGGTACGTGGTCTTGATTACTACAACCACACGATTTTTGAATTTATTACCACTATTGATAAGTCTGAATTGACAATCTGTGCGGGCGGTCGTTACGATAGTTTGGTTGAATACTTCGGTGGTCCAGAAATAGCTGGTTTTGGTTTTGGACTTGGTTTAGAACGCTTGCTTTTGGTTCTTGATAAACAAGGTATCGAACTTCCTGTGGAAGAAAGTCTGGATGTTTACATCGCAGTACTTGGTTCAGGTGCTAATGGCAAAGCTCTTGAGTTAGTTCAAGCTATCCGCTATCAAGGATTTAAAGCTGAACGTGATTACCTTGGACGGAAGATTAAGGCACAATTCAAGTCAGCAGATACCTTCAAGGCCAAGACTGTTATCACATTAGGTGAGAGTGAAGTGGAGTCAGGTCAAGTTAATGTCAAAAATAATTCTACTCGTGAGGAAGTTACTGTAAGTTTCGAAGAGCTAACTAACAACTTTGCAGCAGTCCTCAAACAGTTAGAAAAGTAGGGGGCATATGATTAGTATAGTTGATATGCTCAAACGGAGTGAAAAGTTTAGTTTGGCTTTTGATCGTAGTATGCCTATTCGTTTCCAACAACAGTTTTGGCAGTTGATTGCTTTTCTTGATAAGCATGAAATTACTTGGTTTAATGATGAGCCTGCAAGTGATCATGCGATGTGTCAGCAATTACTTGGTCAAGTTTGGCGTCAAGATTGTCAAGATGTAGTCTTGAGTTTTGAAACTCAGGAACGTTATTTGGGATGGCAGGTAGATGAGGAAACTGATGAACTTAGTGTTATCATTGAAGATGTTTACGGTTTCCGCTGGAATAGTTTACTTGACTTAGAAACAGCTGATTATCGTTTTGAAGATTTTGAAGAGTTTGCTGAAGATTACGTGGATACTAGTGATTTGTTGAAACAATTTGGCAAATAGTTTGATAAAAAAGAAAGTCTATTAAAATTCTAACCTGAAATGGGTGGGGTTTTGATGGGCTTTTTGCTATAATAGTTAAGACTAAAAAATTAACGAAAGAAGTGTATTTATGGAACGTTCTATGTATGCCGGACGTGTTCGTAGTGAACACATCGGAACTACTATTACTTTGAAAGGTTGGGTATCTCGCCGTCGTAACCTCGGAGGTTTGATTTTCATCGATCTTCGTGACCGTGAAGGTTTGATGCAGTTGGTTGTTAACCCTGAGAATGCGGATGCAACTGTGGTTGAAACAGCTGAGAGCTTGCGTAGCGAATTTGTTATTGAAGTAACAGGAACTGTTGAAGCGCGTGAACAAGCTAATGATAACTTGCCTACAGGTGCTGTCGAACTTAAAGTTGAAGACCTTAAAGTCCTTAATACTGCCAAAACAACACCATTTGAAATCAAAGATGGTGTTGAGGCTAGTGATGATACACGTATGCGTTACCGCTACTTGGATCTTCGTCGTCCAGAAATGTTGGAAAACTTTAAGCTCCGTGCAAAGGTAACTCACGCCATCCGTAATTATCTGGATGACTTGGAATTTATCGATGTTGAAACACCAATGTTGACAAAATCTACACCAGAAGGTGCTCGTGATTACTTGGTGCCAAGCCGTGTTAGCCAAGGCCACTTTTATGCTCTTCCGCAAAGTCCCCAAATCACTAAACAATTATTAATGAATGCTGGTTTTGACCGTTATTATCAAATTGTTAAGTGTTTCCGTGATGAAGATTTGCGTGGAGATCGTCAACCTGAATTTACACAAGTTGACTTGGAAACCTCATTCCTTAATGAGCAAGAAATCCAAGATATTACTGAAGGATTGATTGCTAAGGTCATGAAAGAAACTAAAGGTATTGAAGTTACACTACCATTTCCACGTATGTCTTATGATGATGCCATGAATAACTATGGTTCTGACAAGCCAGATACACGCTTTGACATGCTTTTACAAGACTTGACAGAGGTTGTCAAGGGGGTAGACTTCAAAGTGTTTGCTGAGGCACCAGCTGTTAAGGCAATTGTTGTCAAAGGAAATGCAGACAAATACTCACGTAAAAGCATTGACAAGTTGACAGAGTTCGCCAAACAATTTGGCGCTAAAGGTCTTGCTTGGGTTAAGATGACTGACGGAGCTCTAGCTGGTCCAGTTGCTAAATTCTTGACAAGTATTGAAGGAAAGTTGACAGATGCTTTACACCTTGAAGAGAATGACCTAGTTCTTTTTGTAGCAGATACTCTTGAAATCGCTAATAACACACTTGGTGCTTTGCGTAATCAGATTGCTAAAGAACTTGACATGATTGACAATACTAAGTTCAACTTCCTTTGGATTGTCGATTGGCCAATGTTTGAGTGGTCTGAAGAAGAAGGACGCTATATGTCTGCTCACCACCCATTTACTTTGCCAACAGAAGATTCTGTAGCAGAGCTTGAAGGTGATCTTTCCAAGGTTCGTGCTGTGGCTTATGATATTGTCTTGAATGGTTATGAGCTTGGTGGGGGTAGTCTACGTATCAATCATAAAGACCTACAGGAACGTATGTTGAAAGCCCTTGGCTTCTCTGAAGAATCAGCCTACGAGCAATTTGGATTCCTTCTTGAAGCTATGGACTATGGTTTCCCACCACATGGTGGTTTGGCTATCGGTCTTGACCGTTTTGTTATGCTTCTTGCAGGTAAAGATAATATCCGTGAAGTGATTGCCTTCCCTAAAAATAATAAGGCATCAGATCCTATGACTCAGGCTCCAAGTCTTGTGGCTGATAAACAGTTGGAAGAACTTGCCCTTCATGTAGATTTAGAAAATGAATAAAGCACCTCTTCATAAACATGTTAAATTTGTAGCGAAAAAGTCTGCGAAGAGAATGGGCGTTTTGCAGGCTGTTCGTAGTATTTCCCGTGAAAAGTATACTGAAAAAGTCTCAGCGTCTTTACTTTATGGGCTCTTATCGTCAATCGCCGTTAATTTCTTTTTTCAACCTGGACATGTTTACTCTAGTGGAGCGACAGGTTTGGCACAGGTTTTATCGGCATTGAGTGTTAGAACTTTGGGCTTTGAGATACCAGTATCATTGACTTTCTACGCGATTAATATCCCTCTCTTGATTTTGGCTTGGTATAAGATTGGCCATAAATTTACTATCTTTACCTTCATTACAGTAACGATGAGTTCCCTTTTTATTCAGGTGATGCCACATGTAACCTTGACAGAGGATCCTTTGATCAATGCTATCTTTGGTGGTTTGGTCATGGGAACAGGGATTGGTTTCGGTTTAAAATCTCGTATCTCTAGCGGAGGGACGGATATCGTTAGCCTCACTATTCGTAAGAAAACAGGCCGTGATGTTGGTAACATCTCCTTGATTGTCAATGGGATTATCATGGTTTTTGCGGGCATTCTTTTTGGTTGGAAATACGCTCTCTATTCAATGGTGACTATTTTTGTTTCTAGTCGAGTTACAGATGCGATTTTCACAAAACAAAAGAAAATGCAGGCTATGATTGTTACAAGTAATCCAGATCCAGTTGTACGAATGATCCAGAAGAAACTCCACCGTGGAGTAACGTTGATTAATGATGCGGAAGGAACATATAATCACGAAAAGAAAGCCGTATTATTGGCGATTATTACGCGTGAAGAGTATACTGACTTCAAGCATTATATGAGAAAAGCAGACCCTAAAGCCTTTGTCTCCATTGCAGAAAATGTACATATTCTAGGTCGTTTTGTTGATTTAGATGACTGACAAAAAAAGGAAGTTGACGAACGTTAGCTTCTTTTTTGTTGGAGAGAATTCTTGACGAAATGCTTGCTTGACTTTACAATATCAGTATGATTAGATTTTTAATTCCAACCGCAAAAGAAATGAAGGCCAGTAAGGAAGTTCCGTCTCAAAAATTATCCGAAAAGAGTGCGGCTATCCTAACTGAAATGTCACAATTATCCACAGATGAATTGTCCACAGCTTATAAAATAAAGTCCGAGCAGGCTGAGAAAGAGAAGCAGCGCTGGGCTGCGATTTTGTCGGGAGAAGCGAAGAACTATCCGGCTGTCGAGCTTTTTAATGGACTGATGTATCGTCACATCAAACGTAGTGACTTATCCACATGTGAAAAAGATTTCTTAGGCCAACAAGTATTCATCACATCTTCCTTTTATGGGATTATTCCCGCTTTTTATCCGATTCAGGAACATCGTCATGATTTTCATACGAAGATCAAGGTTAATGGTCAGTCCTTAAAAAACTATTGGCGTGCTGAATATGACCAATTTCTAGAGGAGAGTCAAGTTCCAGTTGTTTCTTTGCTTTCAAGTGAATTTGAAGATGTTTTTAGTCCAACTCTTCGTAAGCAGTTATTCACGGTTAGCTTTATGGAAGACCGCAATGGGGTTCTTAAGACTCACTCTACGATCTCCAAAAAGGCAAGAGGGGCTTTTTTGACAGCTGTTATAGAGGAGAATTGTCAAACGATTAATGATTTACGAAAATTGTCTTTTGATGACTTTAACTATCGTGAGGATTTATCTTCTAACAATGAGATAGTTTTTGTTAAAAATGTAAAAAAAGTCTGAGGTATCAACTCAGACTTTTTTTATAGCATATCTTTACGATCGACTTGTTCATAGTTCGTTTGACCGTCATTTAGCTTGTCCCAAATAATGACTGCTCCTTGATCAAGAGATTTTTTGACATCAATAATACGTTGATTAGATGATCCTCGAAACTGGAGCATAAGATTCTTTTTAGTGATGTCAAAGCGGCCGTCAACGAGAATGTCAACGAGTTGAAGAAGTTCTAGTTTATCAGGAGTTTCAAGCCTCAACTCCTCCCAAGTATAACCAGTCCAAGACCAGATATCTTTTTCCGGGAGTTCCTCACGAATGCGTTTGACTAGGGGAATGAGAATTCCTGTGTTTAGGAAGGGTTCACCACCAAGTAGCGTGAGACCTTGTACGTAAGGTTGAGCTAGATCCCTCATGATTTGTTCTTCAAGTTCTTTAGTATAGGGAATTCCTGCCTTAAAGGACCAGGTGGCAGCGTTATAGCATCCCTCGCAATGAAACATGCAACCAGAGACGTAAAGGGAGTTACGCACGCCTTCACCATCAACGAAATTAAAAGCTTTGTAGTCAATAATACGTCCTTGGCTAAGTTCTTCAGACTTCCATTCCTGTGGTTTTGGTGTATTCCATGTCATGATTCTACTCCAAATCTATCCAATAGCGCTCAGTTTCATGGCGAATGTCCTCCAACTGGCCACCATTGGCTAATATAACAGCTCGACTAGTAGGATTCTTGATACTACAAGTGACCAGAGCACGATGAATATTCTTGTCTTTAGCTACTTGTAAGCCTTGACGGAGTGATTCTTTCGCATAACCCTTTCCTCGTTCGGATGGACGGATAGAGTAGCCAATATGGCCCCCTTTTTCTAGTAAGTAGTCATTTAATCGGAGACGAAGGTTGAGAAAACCAAGAGCATAATCCGCTTCGTCAAAACTAACCAGCTGGATAGCAGGAACCCAGTTTTCAGGAATATTGAGTCCCGCTTCCGCTTGAATATTTTCTTCTAGCCACTCTTCATAAACAAAATTGTCGGGGTTCCAAAATCCACCATCATGAGCAGATTGCTCCCTTTCAAATTCAGCCATCATCTCTAAGATAGCTTCTTTATCTGTTTGACTCGGTCGGCGTAAGATCATATTATTTCTTCTTTCCAGCTTTTTTCAAAAGGGCTTGGACACGTGCTTTTTTATCGTTTTTGACGGTTGCATTTTTTTCGTGGTAACGTTCCACTTGTTGCATACCTTTATAATCTAATTGATATTTTCCCATTATATTCCTTTCTAAAAATAAAATAAGCAAAGCAGTTGGAAGGTATCATCCAGCTGCTTCTAGTTTATTATAATGTATTCTAGGTCTTGTTAAAGGTGTTTACCTTCATATTTTATGGTTGAACCGTTCATGTGTTTGACTCGAGCAGAGATTTCTTTGTGGCGTCCTTTAACCATTGGGCGTGCCTGTGGATTTCCTAGATAGCCACAAGTACGTTTGACAACATCAACTGTTTTAGGATCTGTGTTGCCACAGTTAGGGCACATGAATCCACGTTCTGTTGGGGTGAAGTCTCCTTCAAAATCACACTTGTAGCATTTATCAATTGGAGTATTCGTTCCGAGGTAACCGACACGGTCATAAGCAAAGTCCCAGACAGCTTCGAGTGCCTTTGGATTTTGCTGGAGGACTGGATATTCGCAGTAATGGATGAATCCACCAGTTGCGCCAGCTTCTGGGTAAGCTTTTTCGAATTCTAATTTTTCAAATGGTGTTGGATTTTTACGAACATCGTAGTGGAAAGAGTTGGTGTAATATTCTTTATCTGTGATATCAGTCACGACACCGAACTTTTCAGTATCCAAACGACAGAAACGATCCGTTAAACTCTCTGATGGTGTTGAATAAACAGAGAAATGATAATCATATTCGTCAGACCAACTTTCACAAGCATTTTTCATAGATTTAACGATATCTAACGTGAACGCTTTGGCTTCTGGATTAGTCTCCCAGTCACTACCATAAAAAACAGATGCTACTTCATAAAGCCCAATATAACCAAGTGATACGGTTGCACGACGATGTTTGAAGAGTTGATCTACATTGTCGAATTTACCCAGACGTTGGCCAAAGGCCCCGTACTGATAAAGAATAGGTGCATTAGCAGGTGTAGCTTCTTTGACACGTTCAACTCGGTAGATGAGTGCATCTTTGGCAATTCCCATTCTTTCTTCAAAAATTTCCCAAAATTTATCTTGGTCTCCCTTAGATTCTAGGGCAATTCGAGGAAGATTAAGGGTTACAACACCCAGATTCATTCGTCCAGAATTAACTTCAATACCATTTTCATCCTTCCACCCTTGTAGGAAGGAACGACATCCCATAGGAGCTTTAAAGGAACCTGTCAATTCAACGATTTTGTCATATGACAAGACATCTGGATACATACGCTTTGTTGCACATTCAAGAGCTAGTTGCTTAATATCGTAGTTAGGTGAGCTAGGCTCTAAGTTGAGTCCACGTTTTAAGGTAAAAATGAGTTTAGGGAAAATGGCAGTACGGTGTTCGGAGCCAAGTCCTAAAATACGAACTTGTAGGATAGCCTTTTGGATTTCACGCTCAAACCAGTTTGTCCCTAAACCGAAACCGAGAGAGGTAAAGGGAGTTTGTCCATTCGAAGTGAAAAGCGTATTAATCTCGTATTCAAGAGATTGCATAGCATCGTAGATATCTTTACGCGTTTTGGCGCGTGCATAGTCTTCACGTTTTTCTTCAGCTACCCACTCTTTAGCATCAGCTAAGTGTTTTTTGTAGTTAAGTTCTGCGTAAGGAGCTAAAAACTCATCGATACGGTCTGCAGTACAGCCACCATATTGACTAGAGGCAACATTTGCGATGATTTGTGAAATTTGTGCTGTTGCAGTTTGAATGGATTTAGGACTCTCAACTTCAGCGTTACCAATTTTAAAACCATTTGCCAACATGCCTTTGAAGTCAATCAAACAACAGTTGGTCATAGGTGTGTAAGGGCTGTAGTCTAAATCGTGGAAATGGATATCTCCCTTTTGATGAGCATTTGCTACGTGTGGAGGAAGCATCTTAAGTCCTACAGATTTTCCGACAATTCCTGCGGTTAAATCACGTTGCGTATTGTAAAGATCGCTATCTTTATTAGCATTTTCATGAACAACAGCCTGGTCTTTATTAACAAGTTTACTAATGGTGAAATTGATGTCAGTAGCCTGAGAACGCTCAAAATCACGTTTGGTACGATAGTTGATATATTCTTGAGCGATAGCATATTCGTTAGCTTCGAGTAACTCGTGCTCTACTATGCTTTGGATTTCATATATTTTGATATTTTGAGTGAAGCGGTCATTGATTTCAGCAACAATACGGTTGGCAATTCCCTCCAACTTTGCTTCAATCAAGGGTGTGATAGGTGTAATAGCCTCACTTGCTTTTAGGATAGCCTCATATATTTTACTTGAATCAAAGACAACCATACGACCATCACGTTTGATGACTTTGATATCAGGGTTGATTGTAACCTTTTCTTTTTCTAATGTAATCATCTAAAAATCACCTCGTTACTAATTATAGCACTAGGCAAAAAAAAATCAATATATTGTGGTATATTTTTATCTTAACCACTATATATTGATTTTTCGACCTATTTTAGGACGTAAACAGTGTATCGTTCAACGCCTTTTACAGGGGCTTTTTTATAGTTTTTTGAAAGTGTAGATTTAACATCAGAAGGTAGTTGTGTATCTTGTTGGACAACGATATATTGTGCTGAATCTTGGATAATAGTATCTGATAGAGCTTTCTGATGACTAGATTTAGCTGTGTTAAGTTCTGGAAGAACAAATTGTGAGGCTGCTTTACGACTGCTTTCCAAATAAATTTTTGCTGATGAATCGTAAACGTAGATAGTTTCATCTTTTTTGGTATTTTTAGCGAGGTAATTTGCAACAGTACTACGTTCAGTATTATTTCCTAAATTAAATAGGAACATAATGATTGGCATCGCGAAAGCAAATGCAAAGACTGCAATAGGTAAGAAGTAATTACGACTAAGGAATATACCAAAAACTTTAAGTGTGTGAATCTGGTTACCATTACGACGTCGGTGAGAAGTTCGCTCTGCTCTCTTTTTAATAGCATCATCTAAAGAAAGTGCTGTCAAGACTAGACCATAAGGTACGATGTTGAGAATACTGTAAAGCCCAAAACTTTGAGAGAACAAGCTGTAAACCACTGTAAAGATAAAACTAAGGAGTAGTACCCACTTGATGCTCTTATCTTTAGCATCGCCAAGAAGGTGGTTGCTTGTAGTCAGTGCACCAATAAGTAATCCAGAGCCGATGACAGCAAAACTTTGGTAAGCTAACGTAAGTAGAAAGTCATTTTTTTCTACAGCAAGTTGTGTAAAGTTGTAAACCAAAACTTGGTTAATATAGTCCGATGTAATTTGTAAATTCAGGATAAAGTAAAGACATAGATACAATACTAGAATGTTACCAAAAATAATACAAAGAACTTGATAAAAACCACGAGCAAAGTGTTTGTTGACAAGGTTGTAAACGAAGATTGTCACAAGTGACAATATCCAGAAAATAAGAGTTCGAGCTTCAAAAAGAGCTCCCGCAGTGCCAGCGAAGCCGTAAAGAATAAAGGCTTCATCACGACTGTGACCCGCAAAGTAACGAGTTAAGAAGAAGATAGCACCTAGGACAAAAGGCATAGCAAATTGGATAGGGTAGAGCCCACCAAAACCAAGTGTTCCATTAGTGACATAGAAAATAATACTAATTAGAGTGGCAATTTCCTTCTTGTTTGTCATGTGCATGACAGTCTTGTAAAGGTAACTTCCAGAAAGATAGTAGCTAAGGAATTGAATAGGAATCAGCCAAAGAGTTGATCCTAAACGGAAAGCCAGAGAAACTAGTAAGTAATAAAAGAAGCCGCCTGTCGCAAAAAAGTCAGAGTAGGGTAAGCTACCATTGGCAAACATTTTTGCAATGTAAAGGTTTTGAGACTGTATATTATTGGCAAAGTCTGTGAAGCAGGGAACTGATATACTAAAAATACTCAAAATCAAACTGAGAATCAGGATATGGCCTTTATGCTTCCATGGAAGTGAAATCTTAGTTTTTTTCTCTATTTGAGACGAATTGGATTCTTCTGTATGTCCCTGAATTGCCACTTCAATCTTTTCGGATTGATTATCTTGTGTATGAGAGCGATGGTGGCTTCGATGATAACCTTGGTAGCCACTTGAATCTAAAGTATTGTCTTCGTTGTATGGACTCACAATTAAACTCCTTTGTTGACATTTGGATAGTTATAAATAAAAGGGTCTTATCCCCTAATTGTCTTATTTAAAGTATATCAGATAATACCATTTAGTCAATTTTCCTCTAATTTCTTACATTTAAGAAAAAAATATCTAAAAAAGAGACTGAGATACAATATCCCAATCTCTTTTTAACAAGTCATTTCTTTGCCTATGGCATTGATTATTTTTTAGTTTTCATCGATGAAGCTATTGAAAACTTCTTCAATCATATCCCATTCAGCATCTGAATCTTCAGGGATTGGTTGAAGGTCGCCTTCAGTACCGTCTTCATTTTCAGTGAATGAGTATGCTTGGATTTCAATTTCTCCATTAGCATCTTCTTCAGCACCAGCTGGTACCAAAAGAACATAGTTTTTACCAAATTCTTCGCGTCCATCAATAGTCAACAAGATTTCAAAAAGTGTTTCATTTCCTTGTTCGTCTACTAAAGTGATGACTTCATGATCATGGTTGTGGTCGTGATTGTGTGACATATTGTTCTCCTTTTTGTAGAGAGCACTGAATAGTGAGGAAATCTAGTATATTGCTTGGCAATTTACTAGATTGTCACTTGACTATTAGGTCTCTATTACACTTTCTTAAAACATTCGATCGAGGTAGTTTTGTAGAATAAGTTGGGCAGCTAATTTATCAATAACTTTTTTACGTTTACCACGGCTGACATCTGCTTGTTCAACCAACATACGCTCGGCTTGAACAGTTGTCAAGCGTTCGTCTTGGTAATCTACAGGAATTCCAAAGATTTCCTTGATTTTGTCACCATAGGCTTTGCTTGCCTCAACACGTGGTCCTTCAGTGTTATTCATATTTTTAGGAAGACCAACAACAAATTTTTCTACCTTATATTCTTTAACGAGCTCGCCTAGTCGGTCGAAACCAAACTCTTCAGCCTCCTCGTCAATTTTGATAATTTCAACGCCTTGGGCTGTAAAACCGAGGGGATCACTAATCGCAACACCTACTGTTTTTGAGCCAACATCAAGTCCCATTACTCGCATTAGAGGTCAATTCCATTTCCTTTAAGATAATAGCGAACGAGTTCTTCAACGATTTCATCACGTTCGTATTTACGAATCTGGTTACGGGCGTCATTATAACGCGGAACATAAGCAGGGTCACCGCTCAGAACATAACCGACGATTTGGTTGATAGGATTATAACCTTTCTCAGCCAACGAACGGTAGACATTTGTCAAAGTATTACTGATTTCATCTTTGCTACCGTCGTCTAGGTTGAAACGAACAGTTTCATCTGTAAATCCCATACTGACACCTTCTTTCTATAAGAATTATCTGTTAGTTCTTTATTATAACATAAGTATAGCCAAAAGGGAAAGATGATAAATAAAAAAAGAGACGACTGAAGTCATCTCTCTTAATATCCAATAAGATTAAACGCGTTCAACTTTACCAGATTTAAGCGCACGAGCTGAAGCCCAAACTTTTTTAGGTTTACCATCAACAAGGATAGTAACTTTTTGAAGGTTAGGTTTAACGGCACGTTTAGTTTTGTTCATAGCGTGTGAACGGTTGTTTCCAGAAACAGTTTTACGTCCTGTAAAGTAACATACTTTAGCCATTTCGTGTTTTCCTCCTAGGTAGAATTTATTACGGATGTGCTAGCACCACATACCAAAACATTCTATCATAAGAATTTAGGTTTGACAAGAACTATTTATGATTTCTTTTTGTAACAAAATAGTATATGCTTATTATAATAAGAAAAAATCAGTTAAAAAAGGAGAGAAGATGCCAGATAATCTTGCTCTACGCATGCGTCCACGTACAATTTCAGAGGTGATTGGTCAGAAGCATCTGGTTGGTGAAGGTAAAATTATTCGCCGTATGGTAGAAGCGAATATGCTATCGTCAATGATTCTCTACGGGCCACCAGGAATCGGGAAGACCTCAATAGCTAGTGCTATTGCAGGAACAACAAAATTTGCTTTTAGAACCTTTAATGCTACAGTTGATAGCAAGAAACGCCTGCAGGAAATTGCGGAAGAGGCTAAATTTTCAGGTGGCTTAGTTCTGCTCCTAGATGAGATTCATCGTTTAGATAAAGCTAAACAAGACTTTTTATTACCACTCTTAGAGAATGGTAATATTATCATGATTGGGGCTACAACGGAGAATCCGTTTTTTTCTGTAACACCAGCCATCCGTAGTCGTGTACAAATATTTGAGTTGGAACCACTCTCTAACGAGGATATTAAGGAAGCTATCCTAAGTGTTTTAGAGGCCAAGGAGCGTGGTTTTGACTTTGATGTCCAGTTAGATGATGATGCTCTAGATTTTATTGCTACAGCTACTAATGGTGATCTACGTTCGGCTTATAATTCGTTGGATCTAGCTGTCATGTCGACGCCAGCTTCAGAAGATGGGCTTCGCCATATTACTTTAGATACAGTGGAAAATAGTTTACAACGTAGCTATATCACCATGGATAAAGACGGTGATGGACACTATGATGTGCTCTCTGCTTTGCAAAAATCTATTCGAGGCTCTGATGTTAATGCCAGTCTTCATTATGCAGCGCGTTTGGTTGAAGCAGGAGATCTCCCTAGTCTAGCGCGGCGTTTGACTGTGATTGCATACGAGGATATTGGTTTAGCTAATCCTGATGCGCAAGTTCACACGGTTACAGCTTTGGAAGCTGCACAGAAAGTAGGTTTCCCAGAGGCGCGTATTTTGATTGCCAATGTAGTTGTTGACTTAGCTTTATCTCCTAAGTCGAATTCGGCTTATATGGCTATGGATGCTGCCTTGGCAGACCTTAGAAAATCAGGGAATTTACCTATTCCTCGTCATTTGAGAGATGGACACTATGCTGGAAGCAAGGAACTGGGCAATGCACAAGATTACAAGTATCCCCATGCTTATCCTGAAAAGTGGGTCAAGCAACAATACCTTCCAGATAAATTAAGAGGTGTAAATTATTTCCAACCCAATGAAACCGGGAAATATGAAAGAGCTCTTGGAGCTAATAAAGAACGGATTGATAAGTTATCTAGGTAATACGAGAGGAATCAACGAAAACGATTGCAAAAAAATTGTTTTTTCCTCTTGCAATAATTTTCAAAAGTGGTATTATAAAAACATAGAAATTGCTGTGGTATACGAATCCACATATAAGTGTTGACCGACTAATTTTTGTATTATCGGGAGACAGAGGTCTATTAACAGTGTGCAGGCTGGCTCACCCAGAAGCAACTGAAGTTAGTAGCGAGTCGCCCACCTGCTTTTTTACGTCGCGGGTTCAATACAAACCGTGGATCATCGGTACCAATACAGCATCCAGCCTCCTTAGCTCAGTTGGTAGAGCAGTGGACTCTTAATCCATGGGTCACAGGTTCGAGCCCTGTAGGGGGCATCAAACTTCAACAGTAAAAGCCTTGATAACCAAGGCTTTTTTGCTTGTCTTAAGAGCATTTGCCCCATCGTTTGCCCCACATTTTTTTATGAGCAATCTTTCCAGATATCTCTGATTTGATTAAATTCCTCAAAAATTTTCTCTTCTAAAGTGTGTCCATATACTTCTACCAACATTGAAATATCTCTATGCCCTAGAATTTTTGCAATAACTCCAAGGTCAAAACCTTTGTGCCAGAGGTAGCTTCCATAGGTGTGACGTGCTCCTTTTGTCGTGATAATTGGATAAATGTCCAACTCATTTAAGAGAACACTCAAAGCTTTATTGACGCTTGCAATATCTGGAACTGAATGAATATATCCAAAATGTTGAAAGATCATTCGATATCGATTTTTGATTCCTAACTCCATGTTTGATCTTTCTTGCTCCGTTTGTAAAAGGCGCAAAATTTTGATACACTCTTCGTCTATCGGAACCATCCGAATAGACGTTTTATTTTTTGGTGGAACAAACTTATGAGAGAGAGTATTATACCTCCTGTATGTTTTTAACAATCCTCTGTCAAAATCAACCTCATTCCAAGTTAACGCTACTAACTCTCCAAACCTCATGCCTGTTTTTAATAGAAAATAGACGATATAAGGAACAATTGAACGTTGGTAATCGAATTTTCTCTTTACTGCTAAAAGTAAATCCAGATAGTCCTTTTCTGTATGTAAATATTTCTCTTCTGTCATCTGTTGTTCTTTGGATGAAAACAACTCGACATGTTGTGTAAAATCATCTATTAGAACTTTGTCAGCAATTGCCATTTGGATGCTCTGATGAATTCCAGTATTCAATCTACCAAGAAAATTTCTACCAACTGTTTGTCCATACTTATTCATAATTCTTTGGTATTCACTCGCACGAATTTGAGTGACTTTTTTATTTCCAAATAATCTTTCAATTGTGTTTTTACGGAGAAGATATTTTTTCTTTGTCTCTTCCGACCTACTACTCGGTAGAATTTTTAGTTCAAGCCATTCTTGATATAGATCGACAAGAGAAATATCTCTAGAAATTCTTTTCCCTAAACGAAGTTCTTGCAGAATCGGTTCAGCTTCTGACTCTGCAAGTTTTTTTGTTTTAAAACCGCTATTATGAGCAACAGTTTTTCCTTCGTTACGAATTTCATAGGTCCATAAGTTACTATCTCCTCGCTTTCGATAACGAACACTTGCCATATTACGCCACCTCTGTTCCTAGAATCTCATTTACAACACTTTTTGGAACAACCATCAAACGTTTGCGATTATAAAATGTATAGCCTCGTGATACAAGTAATTCTCTTGCCTGATGAATGATATCATTCGCTGTATGAGGGCGATAGCCCATTTCAATTAATTCTTTGTTACTAATTAAATTATTATCCATAGTTATCCTCCTTAATTATTTTCTAAATTCAGAAACTCGCCTACAAGTAGTTTTAATTCTGTATTTAATTTAGGGAGATTCTGTATTAATACTTCTTTTAATTCTTCCGCAAATTGGTTCGTTTCTTCTCTCAATAATTTGCGGACTCTTGTTTTTTTCTTTTTGATGCTGTCAGATTTTAAATTTGGAAAAGCTAATGATAACAGTTCAGGATTGTTGAGAAAGATAATTGTAAAGGCTCTTTGATCCACTCGAATATGATCTAGCTTATAAAATCCGAAATTATCAAGTCGATTCATAATATCTTGGACCATCTCCTCACCAATCGCTTTGGTTCTGAGTTGGAACTCTAGTCTCCACCAAAACGGATTCACATCCAAATCTAGCTTCTCTTCTCGCTTGTGAGCAATGATTTCTTTATTCTTATCATATAACCTAACTTGTACATTACTACCGCTAGAACCCCAATATTTCGTCTCTAATTCGCCCCCTCGACCATAGAAGACCTTATGTGTAACACCACCTTTAATATGTTGCAAATTAACGATTTCAGGCCTGTTGAAAATGTCAAATGCCAAATCAAAACGAGACAAACGTACCGTCAATGAATTCAATCTGGCAAAGTACATTAATTGCCTCCATACTTTCATTCCATCAAATTCTTTTAAAGTATTAGGATTGAAATCAATTCGAATCAATTGTTCACCTCCATAAGTGGATAATTGAAAAAATATAATATTGATCGAATCATACTCATTAAAAACTTTAGCTAAAGTAAAGACATCATCTCGAACATTATCATATATTTCAAATGAGTCAACTCTTGTACTTATTGCCTGTTTCAGATTTTTGAAAATTCGTCTTAGGGAACCAGTGTCTGTATCCCAGATAACCGTTAATCTATCAATACTGACATCTAGTCGCTGTACTAATTCTCCTACATCACATCGTTCTTGAATGCTTCTTAAATCTTGTATAGAAACCAACAAAATCGTCCCCCCTTCTTTTAGATTTTTTAGTCCTCAGAAACACCGTCAAATCAACGTTTGCTCGTTCCGTCGTTCTTTGGGCGTTGCCCTAAGTGTACCTTTTTGCTGGCTGTTAGAATAGCCAGCTTTTGCTTGGCTAGAAATTGTCTGGACGGCAGTCTGCAGGACTTCGCCTGACTTCCCGTCAGGCTCGTCCCTTGTCCTTGTCCACACAATTTCTAGCTCCAAGGCTTCGAATAGTCATAAGTCATAGTCTCGTCCTCAACTTCCTCCTCACTCACCAATCCTAAACTTACGAGCTATTTTTTGTATTGTTTATAACTTATTTATAAGTTATAAATATATTTTATAAAAAATATTTTAAACAGTCAACTAAAAACTTGATTTGTAAGTTTATGGGTGATAAAATAAGTTTAAAATACAACATAGGAGTTTATCATGACCTTTATTATTCAAAATTTTGGACCCAATTTGGCACGATTGCGCATAGAAAAAGGAGTAAGCCAAACTCAACTAGCTGAAGATTTAGGAATCGGTAAACAGTCCATCTCTGATTACGAAAAACAAAAAAGCTATCCTACCTTTGCAAATTTGGATAAGATAGCGGAATATTTTAATGCAACTCCAACCCAACTCTTTGGAACGAGTAAAGAGATTGAGTTAGAAAAGAGTGTTCTTGAATCTAATGAATACTCTGATAAAGTAAGTGAGATTTTAAAAGCTGTCAAATACATCGAAGATTTTCTAGAAACTGATGGACAGTACTTAGAGGATTTACTTTACTTAACAAGAGGCAACCAACTATACACAGAAGATGGAGATGAGTTGTATATTGATCCAACTTCTCAGAAAAGAACACTTCATAACCAATATGAACCTGGTTTTATTGTAGCAAGGGATAAATCTCCACTAGAACTCTTAATTGAAAATAAGGAATTGTTTGATAAATAGAAAAAGCGAGGATAACCTCGCTTCAGATTGAAGTTAAAATCTTTAGAAGACACTTTTATAAGGACTTTGTCTTCAATCTGTGAAAAGGAGTGAAAACTCCTTTTCTTTTTGTAAGTCAGACTGAAACTTCCAAATTGTTTATTTATTTTATTGACATTTTCTATAAAAATAAGTACAATAGTTTTATTAGAAAACTATATTATACTATATAGGGGGTATTGAAATGAAATTTTCTAATCGTTTACTGCTATTCCTTGCAGGAGTTGTTTTTGTCCTTTTAGGACTTTTCCTATTTACAAACCCCGTAGCTAGTCTTGTTGCTTACAGCTGGTGGATTGCATTTGGTTTACTGGTTTCTTCTATAGCAGCTATTTTAGGCTATTTCTCTGCACCAAAAGAGCTTCGCTCACCTGTTTATCTTTTCCAAGGATTTGTTAGTCTTCTCTTAGCTCTTTACCTCGTTGCTTATGGCTTTTTGACCCTGCCGGTCGTCATTCCGACCATTGTAGGAATTTGGTTAATTGTAGAAGCCATTATTGCTTTCTTTAAAGGCAATCGTCTAGGATTGATTTTCCCTATTATTGGTAGCAATATCATGTGGGTAGCCTTGCTTGAATTTTTACTAGGTCTAGTGATTCTGTTCAATCCAGTGGCTACAGGTGTCTTTGTCGTTTATGTCATTGCCTTTGCATTTTTAGTTACTGGCTTCACCTACATTATTGAGGTCTTTCGTAAATAGTCTAGTTGCTATTTCTATCGCATTCAAAAAAGCTGGGAAATCATATTCTCAGCTTTTTTGTCTCTTTAATTATCACTTTTTCGCATTCCATTCTGCGTAGAATTGCTCCAAGTATTCTTCCAAAAAGTGATGGCATAGTGCTCTAGCATTCGATAAGTTGCAATAATAACCGGTCGAGAACGGGGCATCGACTCAATCATACCGAAAATAAAAGAGCGAATGTTATCTGCAAAAAGAAAGCTTAGATTCTTTGCGATTTCAACAAAAAAAGCACTGTTTGTACTGACCCCAAAAAGTTAGACAAGTAATTTAAGTGAAGGATTTAGTTCTGTATTTCACAGGACTAATGTAAGTGGCTCATTTGGACTATCCTCCTGTTTTGTTTTGTCACTTACAGTATAGTCTTTTTAGGCTTTTCTTGTATTTTGAGTTTAACTAATGCATGTTCTTAAAATTTCCTAAGTCTACCAACAGCTCTATCCAAATCTTTTTTTAATCAAAATTTTAAAGTTATCTAATTTATAGAATATAAGTTTTGTAATAAAACCTCAATCTCTTTGTAAAATATTGTATATTACATAAAAGATTATTGTATGCTATAATTCACCTTGTGTAGCAGTATTTTGTACTACTAAATATAGGAGATTTTATTCTATCTCTATAAAGTAATAAAGGAGTGTAAGCCCATGGAAAATGTTGTTGTCTCAATTTTTGATATTGAAAGTGAAGCCTTTCAGGCCTTTTCAGAATTAAAACAGTTTGGTCAAACTGAAAATACAAATTTAGCTCAGGCTTCAATTGTAAAAGCTGAAAATGGTGTTGTTAACGTCAAAGATAGCTTTGATTTGATGGATTCCCTAGGAGATGATTATTTCGAAGGCGGATTAATTGGTAGTTTAATCGGAATTTTAGGTGGACCACTAGGTGTTCTCTTTGGTTTTGCTGCTGGTGGAGCAATTGGCGCCTCCGTTGGTTCAGACAAAGAATTGGCCAATTCGGTATTAATTACAACCGTTAGTAATAAGTTGACAAATGGCGAAGTAGCTATTATTGCACTTGTACAAGAAAATGATGAATCTGTTTTAAATTCTATTTTTGAAAAGTATCAGGTTCACATTGCTAGGTGGGATGTCGCTACTGTTGCGGCAGAAATAGAGTCAGCTCTCAAAATTCAAGAAGATTTAGAGCATCAAGCTAAAGCTCGCTTAATTGCGGATAAAAAAGAAGCTCGTCGTGAAAAATTTGATAAATTGAAAGCTAATATTAAAGAGAAATTTTCGAAAAAAAATTAACAGACTGAAGAGACTGAGGTAATTAGGAATCGGTAAACAGTCCATCTCTGATTACGAAAAACAAAAAAGCTATCCTACCTTTGCAAATTTGGATAAGATAGCGGAATATTTTAATGCAACTCCAACCCAACTCTTTGGAACGAGTAAAGAGATTGAGTTAGAAAAGAGTGTTCTTGAATCTAATGAATACTCTGATAAAGTAAGTGAAATCTTAAAAGCTGTCAAATACATCGAGCATTTCCTACATACTGATGGACAGTACTTAGAGGATTTACTTTACCTAACAAGAGGCAACCAACTATACACAGAAGATGGAAAAGAGTTGTATATTGATCCAACTTCTCAGAAAAGAACACTTCATACCCAATATGAACCTGGTTTTATTGAAGCAAGAGATAAATCTCCACTAGAGCTCTTAATTGAAAATAAGGAGCTATTAGATTAAATAAAAAAAGCGAGGATATCCTCGCTTTTCTATTGTAAAATCTTATTCTTCATTATCAATCATCAAACACTCTGCCTGTGAGTTGGTACATGAGGTAAATGTGCTCCAAGGTTTTGACAATTCGCGTCACATGAAGTTATTTAAGCATCTCCTTTTCTCTCATTACCATTTTCTGTTATAATAAATTGTACTTCTAGAATAGAAAGGTCTTAAGATGGCAACTCTTATTAAGCATAAACGTGTAGAATTTTCAGAACTATTTTATGACCTAGTGTTTGTTTTTGCAATTTCAAAAGCAACTGCTTTAATTCACCCTATTCATAACGGTGTTTTGGCTTGGGACTCTTTACTTGATTTCTTCATCTCTGTCATGGTTATCATCAATTCCTGGATGATTCAAACCATTTATACCAATCGCTATGGAACAAACTCGTTATTTAACATGGTAATCATGTTTATCAACATGGGACTTATGCTCTTTATATCCAATATGATTGGATACAATTGGCAACAATGGTACTATCATACCTGTTGGGCTGTTGGCACATTAACCCTTACCTTATTTTTTCAATATTTGGTTCAGTTTTTTAGAGGATCAACCGATAGTGCTGATCGGGAAAGTATCAAAGGTTTTCTATGGTTGACAGGTCTACAAAGCTTAGGAGTCTATCTGGCAGCTCTTTTTCCTATTTACGTTGGAGTCTATATCTTTATTGCTAGTATTCTGCTAACATTTATTGTGCCAATTTTCTTGATTACTAAAGATGAGCATTTCCAAGTAAATCTTCCCCATTTAATCGAGCGCGTCTCCCTTCTTGTCATTATTACGTTTGGAGAGATGGTTATTGGGCTAGTTAACTTCTTTACAGTTGAGAATTTCTCGATATATTCGGTTCTTAATTTCGTTATCATGCTTTCTCTGTTCTTGTTTTATTTTGGTGAATTTGACCATGCTATTGACGAAGGATCCAATCAAAAGGGATTATTTATAATTTATAGTCACTATCCTATTTTCATTGGGCTTATGTTGATGACAGTTTCGATGGGTTTTCTTCTGAATCCTGAGGCTAATCTTCTCGTTGCAATCAGCTTCTTTTATATCGGAATTGGCCTCTTCCAAGCTGCTGTCCTAGCAAATGGGCCCTATAACAAAAACTATCTTCGCTATTCGAGAAGTTACTACTGTGCTCAAGCGACACTCTATCTGGCTGCCTTGATTCTCTCTTTGGTTTTCGCTTCGAATCCTACAATAGTGCTGAGTATTGCAACCATCTTCGCTCTAGCTATAGCCATTCATTTTATTTATTTTTATGTGACACAGAATAAAAAATATTCCAAATCTAACTGGGGGTTCTTTTAATGAGTTTATAACATAAAAAAGCTTTGGGAACCAAGGCTTTTTTTTCATTAATTTGTTTTTCCATTTTATCCTCCGATTTGAACTCGCACTGACATTTATTTATAACAACACTATATATCTAGTATGGCATAATCATTAGGTATTATAGATTTTCAAACCAAATGTGAGTCATTCGTTTTTGCCCCACTTTTGCCCCATTTTTAAATCCTGACATTGAAAACACCTAAAAGTATTTCCCTAAAATCAGCTATATTTCAACATTTTTGTTTATTTTCAATATGAAAAGTTCTTACAAATTCATGTAGGGGGTATCTTAATATCGGAAAGAGACTTGCTTATAAGTCTCTTTTTTATTTTTCTAAGAAAGAACTCATTTTAAACAGAACTTTACATGCTTGTTTGTCTAAACGAGAGTTGTTCCCAATGATAATTTCTTCTAAATATATGCTTTGTGTTATGATAATAGTCAAGAAACAGAAATGAAAAAGGAGACATGAGTTGAAAATTGCAATCATTGGCTATAGTGGTTCTGGAAAGTCGACTTTGGCAAATTTTTTAGGTCAACACTACAATTGTGAGGTACTTCATTTAGATAAAATTCATTTCACATCAAATTGGCAAGAGCGAACAGTTGATGAAATGACCGGCAATATATCAACATTTATGCTACAAAGTGATTGGATTATTGAAGGGAATTACTCGGCCTGTCTTTATGAAGAACGTATGAGAGAAGCTGACTGTATTGTCTATTTCAACTTTAACAGAGTTAATTGCCTCTATCGGGCATTTAGGCGTTATTTAACATATAGGGGAAAGACACGTCCTAGCATGGCAGAAGGCTGTAATGAAAAATTTGATTTTGCATTTGTGAAATGGATTTTATTAGACGGACGTTCTAAAAAATATGTAGAGCGATATAATGCAGTTGTTAAAAATTATTCTGACAAGACAATTATTTTAAAGAATCAAAGGCAGTTAAATGATTATATGAAGCAGGTTAAATAGCTGATAGTTATACATAAGAAGCAAGGTTAAAAAGATATAGTAAATAACTAGTTGCAATCTTAGCTATAACTGTCAGAATATTTTGTAAGAAGTGCTTTCAACGTTGAACAAATAGACTTTTTTCTGCTATAATAAACTGTAACGCAAAACTTGTGGGTGAAATTCCCACCGTGAAGTTTTTCAAGAAAGGTGGGGACAGCCTCGTAAAGGTGGAGCTGTCCGTTATCAAAATAATATGACATCAGTAGTTGTTGTGGGTACCCAGTGGGGTGATGAAGGTAAAGGGAAAATTACAGATTTCCTAAGTCAAGATGCCGAAGTGATCGCACGTTATCAAGGTGGAGACAATGCAGGTCACACGATTGTTATCGATGGTAAGAAATTTAAATTGCACTTGATTCCATCAGGTATTTTCTTCCCAGAGAAAATCTCTGTTATCGGGAACGGTGTAGTGGTCAATCCTAAATCACTTGTCAAAGAGTTGGAATATCTTCATGCAGAAGGTGTGTCAACAGAGAGCCTTCGTATTTCTGACCGCGCACACGTTATTTTGCCGTACCATATTAAACTTGATCAACTGCAAGAAGCCGCCAAAGGTGACAATAAGATTGGTACAACTAACAAAGGTATTGGTCCTGCCTATATGGATAAGGCTGCGCGTGTAGGTATCCGTATTGCAGACCTTTTGGACAAAGAAATTTTTGCTGATCGTTTGAAAACGAACTTAGCTGAGAAAAACCGTCTTTTCAGTAAGATGTATGAAGCTGAAGAATTATCATTCGATGAGATTTTTGAAGAATACTACGCTTACGGACAACAAATTAAGCAATATGTCACAGATACATCCGTTATCTTGAATGATGCTCTTGATGCAGGTAAACGTGTCCTCTTTGAAGGAGCTCAAGGGGTTATGCTTGATATTGACCAAGGTACTTACCCATTTGTAACGTCATCAAACCCAGTTGCGGGTGGTGTTACAATCGGTTCTGGTGTTGGTCCATCTAAAATTAATAAGGTAGTTGGTGTATGTAAGGCCTATACGAGTCGTGTTGGTGATGGTCCTTTCCCAACTGAGTTATTTGATGAAGTGGGTGAACGCATCCGTGAAGTTGGTCATGAATATGGAACAACAACTGGACGTCCACGTCGTGTAGGATGGTTTGACTCAGTGGTGATGCGCCATAGCCGTCGTGTATCAGGTATCACAAACCTCAGCTTGAACTGTATCGATGTTCTCTCAGGTCTTGACACTGTAAAAATTTGTGTAGCTTATGACCTTGATGGTGAGCGTATTGATCACTACCCAGCTAGTCTTGAGCAACTGAAACGTTGCAAACCAATCTATGAAGAATTGCCAGGTTGGGAAGAAGACATCACAGGTTGCCGTAGTTTAGATGAGCTTCCTGAAAATGCTCGTAATTATGTTCGTCGTGTTGGTGAATTGGTAGGTGTACGTATCTCTACTTTCTCTGTAGGACCAGGACGTGAACAAACAAACATCCTTGAAAGTGTTTGGTCAAATATCTAAAGCCAACAAAAAGAGAATCTAGGAAACTAGGTTCTCTTTTCTCACGCCTTAAATATATAGATTAATAGGAATATTGCAACTGTTAAAAAAGGTTACTAATTTTTCGATATGATTAGGAAAGAAACCTTTCTATTTGATTAGTTTTTCGGTATAATATGGATTGATTAAATGAAAATTAATGAGAACCTACTTTCATGATTTAAAAGTGTGTTCATAATTTTGACGAAGAAAATAAGTGAGCAGATCTTTTAATAGTTTTGGGCAAGAGGTGAATAATGAATAAGATTGTATTTGTTTGTCTGGGGAATATTTGTCGTAGCCCAATGGCAGAATTTGTGATGAAAGAGCTGGACCAAGAAAAGTCTTTGCATATCGAAAGTCGCGCGACATCTTCATGGGAGCATGGAAATCCAGTTCATCAAGGAACCCAAAAGATTTTAAGGAAATATGCTATTTCTTTTGACTCTTCCAAGGGCTCACAACAGATTAGTCAGGCCGATTTTGAGTTCTTTGATTTAGTTGTGGGAATGGATGAGTCAAATGTTGAGGATCTTCTACAGATATCTGCAGGGCGTTATGACGATAAAATCAAGCTTTTCAGACCTGGTGGAGTTCCGGACCCATGGTATACAGGTGACTTTGAAGAAACATACAAATTGGTAACTGCAGGTTGTCGAGATTGGTTACAGTGGATTAAGGATAGACAATGAATTTTAAACAACTAAAGGATTTTGATTTTAAAAATATTGATATTGACCGAAATCAATTTGAGCGTATTACAGTAGGGGTTATTATTTTATGCGCCCTGTCCTTGTTTTTGGTGACTATAAAAACGCAACATTCTATCAAGATTGATGGGACTAAGATTGCCTATAAAGGTCAGATGCAGAACCATCGTTTGAATGGTCAAGGAACTTTGACCTATGATAATGGTGATACCTATACGGGAGAATTTAAGAATGGTTCCTTTAATGGTCAAGGAACCTTCAAATCTCATGAGGGTTGGATTTATCAAGGAGAGTTCAAGTCTGGTCAAGCCGATGGTCAAGGAAAATTGACTACTGAAAATAAGGTTACCTACAAAGGAAAATTTAAACAGGGGATTTTTAAAGGATGAGAATTAACTGGTTTTCTTATATTCGTGTGACAGGACTTCTTTTGGTTCTGATCTATCATTTCTTCCCAAGTATTCTTCCTGGGGGCTTCATCGGTGTTGATGTCTTCTTTACCTTCTCAGGGTATTTGATTACAGCGCTTTTGATTGATGAGGTATCTAGGACGCATCGCATTGATTACCTTGGTTTTATGCGACGACGCTTCTACCGGATAGTACCACCACTTGTGTTGATGGTTCTTATCTGCACCCCTTTGGCACTCTTGGTTCGAAATGATTTTATTGCAGGTATTGGACGTCAAATCACCTCTGTTATCGGTTTTGTAACTAACTATTATGAGATTTTGACCGGGGGAAATTATGAGAACCAGTTTAACCAGCATATTTACCTCCATACATGGAGTCTGGCTATTGAGGTTCACTATTATATTCTTTGGGGTGCCTTGCTTTGGTTCCTAGCTAAGCGTGTTAAACATCAAAATCAATTTAGAAGCCTAGTCTTTATGGTATCTCTTGCCTGCTTTATGGTGAGTTTTCTATCAATGTTTATTAGTGCTTTCTTTGTTGATAGTTTTTCTCGCTTATATTTCTCATCAATTACGCATGCCTATCCATTCTTCCTAGGTTCTCTCTTTGCGACACTTTCAGGTGTGTATGAAACGACCGCTAGGTTCAAGAAAAATATACGCCTTTGGACTCTGAAAAAGACAGTCCTTTATATGGTAGGAAGTTTTGCCTTGCTCGTATTGTTGGGCTTAGTTCTCCATTTTGAGGAACGCATTACCTATCTATTTGGTTTTGTTTTAGCTAGTTTGTTCACGGCTGTTATGATTTACTCTGCCCGTGTCCTCCATGAGAAATTGCCTGGAAAATCAGAGCCTGCTCTTATTAGTTATTTGGCAGAGATTAGCTATAGTGTCTATCTTTTTCACTGGCCGCTATATATTATCTTTAGTCAATTGACCAATAATATTATTGCAGTCATTCTGACAACGATTCTGTCAATTGTTTTCGCAACACTTTCCTACTATATAATAGAGCCATTTATTGCAGGAAGAAAGGCCAGTCTCTTTGGAATAGATTTAGACTTGACGCCGTACCGACATATTGTGCTTTATGTTTTTAGTGGTCTTACTTTAATTACAGTGCTTATTTCTCTCTTTGCGCCAGCTGTAGGGAACTTCGAGAAAGATTTAGAAGCTAATGGTTTGTCGCAAGCTCAGACTAAGATGAAATTAACGCGTACCAATGCGGAAAACAGTCAGGCTACTTCATTTGGTGTGAATAAGGGAGTGACAGTTTTAGGGGACTCCGTAGCTCTTAGATCAAAAGATCAGCTGGAATCAAGTATTGATAATGTCGCTATAGATGCAGTTGTCAGTCGTAACCTATCAACAATCAATGATTTGCTTAAAGATTACGCGGATAGTAATGCTCTTGCTAAGGATGTTGTCATTGCTGGTGGTGTTAATGAGATTGACGACTATAAAGGCGTTATTAATAAAATCATCAAGAATTTACCTAAGGGTCACCATATTATCTTTGTGACACCATATAATGGTAGTAAATCTGGTAATGAGGCCCAATCTTTGATTCAGTTACGTAAGTATGAGTTAGAGATGGCTAAGAAATACGACTTTGTGACGGTTGCTGACTGGTATCAAGTGGCTAAAGAAAATATTTCTATCTGGAATGGTACAGATGGGGTTCACTTTGGATCCGATAGCGACTCAATTAACCGTGGTGCTAAACTCTATACTAAGACAATTAAAGAAGCTATAGAGAAAGCTGATAAAGCACCAGTTAAGGGTGGTAAGAAATAATTAAAAGAGAAGGCAAGTCTTGTCTTCTTTTTTATGGACAAATTTTGACTGCATTTTTTGTTTTGTGCTAAAATAAGCCTATGACAAGAATATTAGATAATGATTTACTAGGAGATGAAGAGTATGTTGAGCGTACCCTTCGTCCTCAGTACTTTAAGGAATATATTGGTCAAGATAAGGTTAAAGACCAATTAAAGATTTTTATAGAGGCAGCTAAACTTCGTGATGAAGCACTAGATCATACTCTTTTGTTTGGTCCTCCAGGTTTGGGGAAAACAACCATGGCTTTTGTGATAGCTAATGAGATGGGCGTTAATTTAAAGCAGACGTCTGGGCCAGCAATTGAAAAGGCTGGTGATTTAGTTGCCATACTCAATGACTTGGAGCCAGGTGATATCTTATTTATTGATGAGATTCACCGGATGCCTATGGCAGTGGAAGAAGTTCTTTATAGTGCTATGGAAGATTACTACATTGATATCATGATTGGTGCAGGCGAAACAAGTCGTAGTGTCCATCTAGAGTTACCACCTTTCACATTAGTAGGTGCAACTACTCGAGCAGGTATGTTGTCAAATCCATTGAGGGCTCGCTTTGGGATTAATGGTCATATGGAATATTATGAGCTACCAGATTTGAAGGAAATTATTGAACGTACTTCAGAAATCTTTGACATGACTATAACACCTGAAGCTGCTCTAGAGCTAGCACGTCGTAGCCGTGGGACGCCTCGTATTGCTAACCGCCTACTTAAGCGCGTGAGAGACTATGCACAAATTATGGGTGATGGCATCATTGATGATAAGATTGCAGACAAGGCGTTGACTATGTTGGATGTGGACCATGAAGGACTAGATTATGTCGACCAAAAAATTCTCCGCACCATGATTGAAATGTATGGTGGGGGACCGGTTGGTCTAGGTACCTTGTCGGTGAATATTGCAGAAGAGCGAGAAACGGTAGAAGATATGTATGAACCCTACCTAATTCAAAAAGGATTCATTATGCGTACACGAACAGGTCGTGTTGCAACGGTTAAAGCCTATGAACATATGGGGTACGACTACACTCAAGAAAGTTGATAAAAAATCCATCGAAGATGGATTTTTTTGTTTAGGCAAAAAATAAAATAAAGAAAAAGAAAAAAACTAAAAAAATCCCTTGCAATGAGTAGGTTCTTTTGTTATTATATTATGGTGCTGTAAATACAGCGCTTAGCTATGATACAAGAGGTTGCGACACGCCTGGTTGCACTGCCACGCAATCCGTGTTGGTTTTCTTGAGGAGCTAGCCTATTATCTTAAATAGACGAAAGAGGAGAAAAAATGGCAAACAAAAAAATTCGTATCCGTTTGAAAGCTTACGAACACCGTACGCTTGATACAGCGGCTGAAAAAATCGTAGAAACTGCAACTCGCACAGGTGCGACAGTTGCTGGGCCAGTTCCACTTCCAACTGAACGTAGTCTCTACACAATTATTCGTGCGACTCACAAATATAAAGATTCTCGCGAACAATTTGAAATGCGTACACACAAACGTCTTATCGACATCATCAACCCAACTCAAAAAACAGTTGACGCTTTGATGAAACTTGATCTTCCAAGTGGTGTGAACGTAGAAATCAAACTTTAATTTAAAGCTTGATTCATTGAGCATAAAAAACGCTCGTTAAAAACTTTTTTGAGCATAAAAAACGCTCATAAAAAACTTTTTGAAAAAACAATAAAGTAAAGGAAATATTTTCTCATGACAAAAGGAATCTTAGGGAAAAAAGTGGGAATGACTCAAATCTTCACTGAAGCAGGTGAATTTATCCCTGTTACTGTCATCGAAGCTACTCCAAACGTTGTGCTTCAAGTTAAAACTGTTGAAACAGACGGTTACGAAGCAGTTCAAGTTGGTTTTGACGACAAACGCGAAGTATTGAGCAACAAACCTGCCAAAGGCCACGTAGCGAAAGCTAACACAGCTCCTAAGCGCTTCATTCGTGAATTCAAAAACATTGAAGGCTTGGAAGTTGGATCAGAAATCACTGTTGACACATTCGAAGCTGGAGATGTTGTTGACGTAACTGGTACTTCAAAAGGTAAAGGTTTCCAAGGTGTTATCAAACGCCACGGTCAATCACGCGGACCTATGGCTCACGGTTCTCGTTACCACCGTCGTCCAGGTTCAATGGGACCTGTTGCGCCTAACCGTGTTTTCAAAAACAAACACTTGGCAGGACGTATGGGTGGCAACCGTGTGACAATTCAAAACCTTGAAGTTGTACAAGTTATCCCAGAGAAAAACGTTATCCTTATCAAAGGTAACGTACCAGGTGCTAAGAAATCTCTTATCACTATCAAATCAGCAGTTAAAGCTGCTAAATAATAAGAAAGGAGAAATCAGTTAAAAATGGCAAACGTAAAACTATTTGACCAAACTGGTAAAGAAGTTAGCACAGTTGAACTTAACGACGCTATCTTCGGTATCGAACCAAACGAATCAGTAGTATTTGATGTCGTAATCAGCCAACGTGCTAGCCTTCGCCAAGGTACTCACGCGGTTAAAAACCGTTCAGCAGTATCAGGTGGTGGACGTAAACCATGGCGTCAAAAAGGAACTGGACGTGCTCGTCAAGGTTCTATCCGCTCACCACAATGGCGTGGTGGTGGTGTTGTCTTCGGACCAACTCCACGTTCATACGGATACAAACTTCCACAAAAAGTTCGTCGCCTTGCATTGAAATCTGTTTACTCAGCTAAAGTTGCAGAAGATAAATTTGTAGCAGTTGAAGCTCTTTCATTTGCAGCTCCAAAAACTGTTGAATTCGCAAACGTTCTTTCAGCTCTTAGCATCGATTCTAAAGTACTTGTTATCGTTGAAGAAGGAAACAAATTTGCTGAACTTTCAGCACGTAACCTTGCAAACGTAACTGTTGCAACTCCTGCAACTGCAAGTGTACTTGACATCGTAAACGCAGATAAACTTCTTGTTACTAAAGAAGCTATCTCATCAATCGAGGAGGTTCTTGCATAATGAATTTGTATGACGTAATCAAAAAACCTGTTATCACTGAGAAATCTATGATTGCTCTTGAAGCAGGAAAATACACTTTCGAAGTTGATACACGTGCACACAAACTCTTGATCAAACAAGCAGTTGAAGCTGCATTTGAAGGTGTTAAAGTTGCTAGCGTGAACACTGTAACTGTTAAACCAAAACAAAAACGTGTTGGACGTTACACTGGTTTCACTTCAAAAACTAAAAAAGCTATCATCACTCTTACAGCTGATTCTAAAGCAATCGAGTTGTTTGCAGCTGAAGCTGAATAATCAAAGGAGAAATTAACGTGGGTATTAAAGTTTATAAACCAACGACAAATGGCCGTCGTAACATGACTTCTTTGGATTTCGCAGAAATCACTACAAGCACTCCTGAAAAATCATTGCTTGTTTCTCTTAAGAACAAAGCTGGTCGTAACAACAACGGTCGTATCACTGTACGTCACCAAGGTGGCGGACACAAACGTCACTACCGTTTGATTGACTTCAAACGTAACAAAGATGGCGTTGAAGCAGTTGTTAAAACAATTGAGTATGATCCAAACCGTACTGCAAACATCGCTCTTGTACACTACACTGACGGGGTTAAAGCTTACATCATCGCACCTAAAGGTCTTGAAGTAGGTCAACGTATCGTTTCAGGTCCAGATGCGGATATCAAGATTGGTAACGCTCTTCCACTTGCAAACATCCCAGTTGGTACAGTTATCCACAACATCGAGCTTCAACCAGGTAAAGGTGCTGAACTTATCCGTGCCGCTGGTGCTTCTGCTCAAGTTTTGGGTCAAGAAGGTAAATACGTACTTGTTCGTCTTCAATCAGGTGAAGTTCGTATGGTTCTTGGTACATGTCGTGCAACTATCGGTACTGTAGGTAACGAACAACAATCACTTATCAACCTTGGTAAAGCCGGCCGTAATCGCTGGAAGGGTATTCGCCCAACAGTTCGTGGTTCTGTAATGAACCCTAACGACCACCCACACGGTGGTGGTGAAGGTAAAGCACCAGTTGGACGTAAAGCGCCATCTACTCCATGGGGTAAACCTGCGCTTGGTCTTAAAACTCGTAACAAGAAAGCTAAATCTGACAAACTTATCGTTCGTCGTCGTAACGAAAAATAATTTAGTCGCTTAGCACATAACATCCGCCAACTCGGTAGCATTTCTTAGTGCAAGCCGCTGTGGTACATTCAATTTAAAGGAGAAAACTACAAAATGGGACGTAGTCTTAAAAAAGGACCTTTCGTCGATGAGCATTTGATGAAAAAAGTTGAAGCTCAAGCAAATGACGAAAAGAAAAAAGTAATTAAAACTTGGTCACGTCGTTCAACGATTTTCCCAAGTTTCATCGGATACACTATCGCAGTTTATGATGGACGTAAACACGTTCCTGTTTACATCCAAGAAGACATGGTAGGTCACAAACTTGGTGAATTTGCACCAACTCGTACTTACAAAGGTCACGCAGCTGACGATAAGAAAACACGTCGTTAATAGGAGGAGGACACAATGGCAGAAATTACTTCAGCTAAAGCAATGGCTCGTACAGTGCGTGTTTCACCTCGTAAAACACGTCTTGTTCTTGATCTTATCCGTGGTAAGAACGTTGCTGATGCAATCGCAATCTTGAAATTCACTCCAAACAAAGCAGCTCGCATTGTTGAGAAAACTCTTAACTCTGCTATCGCTAACGCAGAAAACAACTTTGGTTTGGAAAAAGCTAACTTGGTAGTATCTGAAACATTCGCAAACGAAGGACCAACAATGAAACGTTTCCGTCCACGTGCGAAAGGTTCAGCTTCACCAATCAACAAACGCACAACTCACGTAACAGTAGTTGTGTCAGAAAAATAAGGAGGTAAACTCGTGGGTCAAAAAGTACATCCAATTGGTATGCGTGTCGGGATCATCCGTGACTGGGATGCGAAATGGTATGCTGAAAAAGAATACGCAGATTACCTTCACGAAGATTTGGCAATCCGCAAATTCATTCAAAAAGAACTTGCAGACGCTTCAGTTTCAACTATTGAAATCGAACGTGCTGTAAACAAAGTTATTGTTTCACTTCACACTGCAAAACCAGGTATGGTTATCGGTAAAGGTGGATCAAACGTTGACGCTCTTCGCGCTCAACTTAACAAATTGACTGGAAAACAAGTACACATCAACATCGTTGAAATCAAGAAACCTGATTTGGACGCTCACCTTGTTGGTGAAACAATTGCTCGCCAACTTGAGCAACGTGTTGCTTTCCGTCGTGCACAAAAACAAGCTATCCAACGTGCAATGCGTGCTGGAGCTAAAGGAATCAAAACTCAAGTATCAGGTCGTTTGAACGGTGCAGATATCGCCCGTGCAGAAGGATACTCTGAAGGTACAGTTCCACTTCACACACTTCGCGCTGATATCGATTACGCTTGGGAAGAAGCTGACACAACTTACGGTAAACTTGGTGTTAAAGTTTGGATCTACCGTGGAGAAGTTCTTCCAGCTCGTAAAAACACTAAAGGAGGCAAATAACAAATGTTAGTACCTAAACGTGTTAAACACCGTCGTGAATTCCGTGGAAAAATGCGCGGTGAGGCTAAAGGTGGTAAAGAAGTATCATTCGGTGAATACGGTCTTCAAGCTACAACTAGCCACTGGATTACAAACCGTCAAATCGAGGCTGCTCGTATTGCCATGACTCGTTACATGAAACGTGGTGGTAAGGTTTGGATTAAGATCTTCCCACACAAATCATACACTGCTAAAGCTATCGGTGTACGTATGGGTTCTGGTAAAGGGGCACCTGAAGGTTGGGTAGCACCAGTTAAACGTGGTAAAGTAATGTTCGAAATCGCAGGTGTTTCTGAAGAAGTTGCACGTGAAGCGCTTCGTCTTGCTAGCCACAAATTGCCAGTTAAATGTAAATTCGTGAAACGTGAAGCAGAATAAGGAGAAGACATGAAACTTGAAGAAATCAAAAAGTTTGTTGCTGAGCTTCGTGGCTTGTCTCAAGAAGAGCTTGCTAAAAAAGAAAACGAACTTAAGAAAGAACTTTTCGACCTTCGTTTCCAAGCTGCAGCAGGTCAACTTGATCAAACTGCCCGTTTGAACGAAGTGAAAAAACAAATTGCACGTGTTAAAACTGTGCAATCTGAAATCAAATAATAGATTGGGAAAGGAGCAATTCTAATAATGGAACGTAATCAACGTAAAACCCTTGTTGGACGCGTAGTATCTGACAAGATGGATAAAACAATCACAGTTGTAGTTGAAACTAAACGTAACCACCCAGTCTATGGTAAACGTATCAACTATTCTAAAAAATACAAAGCACATGATGAAAACAACGTTGCTAAAGAAGGCGATATCGTTCGTATCATGGAAACTCGCCCACTTTCAGCTACAAAACGCTTCCGTCTTGTAGAAGTTGTGGAAGAAGCTGTTATTATCTAATAAAACTAAAAGGAGACAATTGAAATGATTCAACAAGAAAGTCGCTTAAAAGTTGCTGATAATAGCGGTGCTCGTGAAATCTTGACTATCAAAGTTCTTGGTGGTTCAGGACGTAAATTCGCTAACATCGGCGACGTTATCGTTGCAACTGTTAAACAAGCTACACCAGGTGGAGCTGTTAAAAAAGGTGATGTTGTTAAAGCTGTTATCGTTCGTACAAAAACTGGTGCTCGCCGTCCAGACGGTTCATACATCAAGTTTGATGACAACGCTGCAGTAATCATCCGCGATGACAAAACTCCTCGTGGAACTCGTATCTTTGGCCCTGTTGCACGTGAATTGCGTGAAGGTGGATACATGCGTATCGTATCTTTGGCGCCAGAAGTACTTTAATCTGAATTAACACAAACTTAGTCCCCTGAAATGTTCAGGGTGCCCATTAGGGCGTAAGAAATAATAGGAGAAATACTCAAATGTTTGTAAAAAAAGGCGATAAAGTTCGCGTTATTGCTGGTAAAGACAAAGGAACTGAAGCAGTAGTTCTTAAAGCTCTTCCAAAAGTAAACAAAGTTGTTGTTGAAGGTGTTGCAATCATCAAAAAACACCAAAAACCATCAGCTGAAAACCCTCAAGGTGCTATTGTGGAAAAAGAAGCACCAATCCACGCTTCAAACGTTCAAGTTCTTGACAAGAACGGTGTAGCTGGACGTGTAGGTTACAAAGTTGTTGACGGCAAAAAAGTTCGTTACAACAAAAAATCAGGCGAAGTGCTTGACTAATCACGAAGGAAAGGAGAAAGTATTAAATGGCTAACCGTCTTAAAGAAAAATACACTAACGAAGTAATTCCAGCTTTGACTGAAAAATTCAATTATTCTTCAGTTATGGCTGTGCCAAAAGTTGATAAAATCGTTATCAACATGGGTGTTGGTGAAGCTGTAAACAACGCTAAAACTCTTGAAAAAGCTGCTGCTGAGTTGGCACTTATTTCAGGTCAAAAACCATTGATTACTAAAGCTAAGAAATCAATCGCTGGCTTCCGTCTTCGTGAAGGTGTAGCGATCGGTGCTAAAGTTACCCTTCGTGGTGAACGCATGTACGAATTCTTGGATAAATTGGTATCAGTATCACTTCCACGTGTTCGTGACTTCCATGGTGTTCCAACTAAATCATTCGATGGACGTGGTAACTACACACTTGGTGTTAAAGAACAACTTATCTTCCCAGAAATCAACTTCGACGATGTTGATAAAGTACGTGGTATGGATATCGTTATCGTAACTACTGCTAACACTGACGAAGAAGGTCGTGAATTGCTTAAAGGCCTTGGAATGCCTTTTGCAAAATAATCTAGGAGGTAAATAAATTGGCTAAAAAATCAATGATTGCTAAGAACAAACGCCCTGCGAAGTTCTCTACGCAAGCTTACACTCGTTGCGAACGTTGTGGACGTCCACACTCAGTTTATCGCAAATTTAAACTTTGCCGTGTTTGCTTCCGTGAATTGGCTTACAAAGGTCAAATTCCAGGTGTTACCAAAGCTTCTTGGTAAAAACATGGTACATTTAAGTTAGTTTCACCTAATTTGAATGTATTTAACACAATCTGAGCCTAGCTCAATCATTAACTAGCAAGTGAATTATTCAAACTACTAGTAAGAGGAGAAAATATAAAATGGTTATGACTGACCCAATTGCAGATTTCTTGACACGTATTCGTAACGCTAACCAAGCTAAACACGAAGTACTTGAAGTACCTGCATCAAACATTAAAAAAGGTATCGCTGAAATCCTTAAACGTGAAGGTTTCGTAAAAAATGTTGAAGTTATCGAAGATGACAAACAAGGTATCATCCGCGTATTCTTGAAATACGGACAAAACGGTGAACGTGTTATCACTAACTTGAAACGTATTTCTAAACCAGGTCTTCGTGTTTACTCTAAACGTGAAGATGTTCCTAAAGTTCTTAACGGACTTGGAATCGCGATCATCTCTACTTCAGAAGGTCTTTTGACTGATAAAGAAGCTCGTCAAAAGAACGTTGGTGGAGAAGTTATCGCTTACGTTTGGTAAGAAGCTGATACTAAGCACTTATCTCAAATGATTTGTGCGAGTTTCGTTGATTATATTCTATGAAACTCATCCCCGTGAAAACTAGTCACTTTGTGGCTTGATAATCTAACAGGAGAATTAAATACTATGTCACGTATTGGTAATAAAGTTATTACTTTGCCTGCTGGTGTTGAAGTAACAAACAACGATAACGTTGTTACTGTTAAAGGACCTAAAGGCGAACTCACTCGTGAGTTTAACAAAAACATTGAAATCAAAGTTGAAGGCAATGAAGTTACACTTCACCGTCCAAACGACTCAAAAGAAAACAAAACAATCCACGGTACTTCACGTGCAAACTTGAACAACATGGTTGTTGGTGTTTCTGAAGGTTTCAAAAAAGAACTTGAAATGCGCGGTGTCGGATATCGTGCGCAACTCCAAGGAACAAAACTTGTTCTTTCAGTTGGTAAATCTCACCAAGACGAGGTTGAAGCTCCAGAGGGTATTACTTTTGAAGTACCATCTGCAACTTCAATCGTTGTAAGTGGTATTAACAAAGAAGTTGTTGGTCAAACAGCAGCTTACATCCGTAGCCTTCGTTCACCAGAACCTTACAAAGGTAAAGGTATCCGTTACGTTGGTGAATACGTACGTCGTAAAGAAGGTAAAACTGGTAAATAATAGGATTTTATCCTTATGGCAATTCTTTGTGGATTGTCTCTTTACCAAAAGCTCTCATGAGCTAGCATTATAATTAAGAGGTGAAAATTGTGATTTCGAAACCAGATAAAAACAAACTCCGCCAAAAACGCCACCGTCGCGTTCGCGGAAAACTCTCTGGAACTGCTGATCGCCCACGTTTGAACATTTTCCGTTCTAATACAGGCATCTACGCTCAAGTTATTGATGACGTAGCGGGTGTAACGCTCGCAAGTGCATCAACTCTTGATAAAGAAGTTTCTAAAGGAACTAAAACAGAACAAGCCGTTGTTGTCGGTAAACTTGTTGCTGAACGCGCAGTAGCTAAAGGTATTTCTGAAGTGGTGTTTGACCGCGGTGGATATCTCTATCACGGACGTGTTAAAGCTTTGGCTGACTCAGCTCGTGAAAACGGATTGAAATTCTAATAGGGAGGACACTTAATAATGGCATTTAAAGATAATGCAGTAGAACTTGAAGAACGCGTAGTTGCTATCAACCGTGTTACTAAAGTTGTAAAAGGTGGACGCAACATGCGTTTTGCTGCTCTTGTTGTTGTTGGTGACCGTAATGGTCGCGTAGGATTTGGTACTGGTAAATCTCAAGAGGTTCCAGAAGCTATCCGTAAAGCAGTTGAAGCAGCTAAGAAAAACCTTATCGAAGTTCCTATGGTTGGTACAACTATTCCTCACGAAGTTCGTTCAGAATTTGGTGGAGCGAAAGTATTGTTGAAACCAGCTGTTGAAGGGGCTGGGGTTGCCGCTGGTGGTGCAGTTCGTGCCGTCATCGAATTGGCTGGTGTTGCTGATGTAACATCTAAATCACTCGGTTCAAACACTCCAATCAACATCGTTCGTGCGACTGTTGAAGGATTGAAACAACTTAAACGTGCTGAAGAAGTTGCGGCTCTTCGTGGCATCTCAGTATCTGACTTGGCATAAGAAAGGAGATAACAATGGCTCAAATTAAAATTACTTTGACTAAGTCTCCAATCGGACGCAAACCAGAACAACGTAAAACAGTTGTTGCTCTTGGACTTGGTAAATTGAATAGCTCAGTTGTTAAAGAAGACAACGCTGCTATCCGTGGTATGGTCAACGCAGTATCTCACTTGGTAACTGTAGAAGACGTTAAATAAAAATTGATTTAAGTCGTGAGGGTTACCTTGCGACTTAAACTGAACTTCATGTATAGGCGAGTTTCTAATCAAGCTACCTTACTTGGTTAGAGGCGCTAGCATTTTACAAAAAGAGGAGAAAAAAATAATGAAACTTCATGAATTGAAACCTGCTGAAGGTTCTCGTAAAGTCCGCAACCGTGTAGGTCGTGGTACTTCATCTGGTAACGGTAAAACTTCAGGCCGTGGTCAAAAAGGTCAAAAAGCTCGTAGCGGTGGTGGCGTACGTCCAGGATTTGAAGGTGGACAAACTCCATTGTTCCGTCGTCTTCCAAAACGCGGATTCACTAACATCAACGCTAAAGAATATGCACTTGTAAACCTTGATCAATTGAACGTCTTTGAAGATGGTACAGAAGTAACTCCAGCAGTTCTTAAAGAAGCTGGAATCGTTCGTGCTGAAAAATCAGGCGTTAAAGTTCTTGGTAACGGCGAATTGACTAAGAAATTGACTGTTAAAGCAGCTAAATTCTCAAAATCTGCTGAAGCAGCTATCACTGCTAAAGGTGGTTCAATCGAAGTCATCTAATGAGGGGTAACTCATTATGTTCTTTAAACTATTAAAAGACGCATTGAAAGTCAAAAACGTTCGTAATAAGATTTTATTTACAATCTTCATTATTTTCGTTTTTCGTGTAGGGACTCATGTAACAGTTCCTGGTATCAATGCGGAAAGTTTGAAACAATTAAGTGATTTACCTTTCTTGAACATGCTTAACTTGGTGTCTGGTAATGCCATGAATAACTTCTCAATCTTCTCGATGGGGGTTAGTCCTTACATTACAGCATCAATCATCGTCCAACTTTTGCAGATGGATATCTATCCGAAATTTGTGGAGTGGGGCAAACAAGGGGAAGTTGGTCGTCGTAAATTGAACCAAGCGACTCGCTATATTACTCTTGTTTTAGCCTTTGTTCAATCGATTGGTATTACAGCAAGTTTTAATACTCTCTCATCAATTTCATTGGTTAAAACACCAAATGTTTCAACCTACCTATTGATTGGGACAATTCTAACTGCTGGTAGCATAATTGTGACATGGCTTGGTGAACAAATCACAGATAAAGGTTTTGGTAATGGTGTGTCAATGATTATCTTTTCAGGGATCATTGCTTCTATTCCAAAAATGTTCTCAACGATTTACGAGGATTTCTTTGTCAATGTTCGTTCAGGAGAATTGACTCGTTCATATATCATAGTTGCTTTGTTAATTGTGGTAGGTTTGGCGATTGTCTTCTTTACGACATTTGTTCAACAGGCAGAATATCAAATTCCAATTCAATATACTAAATTGGTTCAGGGGGCTCCAACGAGTTCTTACCTTCCATTGAAAGTAAATCCAGCTGGTGTTATTCCCGTTATCTTTGCTAGCTCGATTACAACAATTCCTAGTACTATTCTTCCATTCTTCTCGAAGGTTACATGGTTATCACACTTACAAGGACTACTCTCGTATAATACACCTAGTGGAATGATTACTTACGCGATATTGATTATCTTATTCTCATTCTTCTACACATTTGTCCAAGTAAATCCTGAAAAAACTGCTGAAAATCTTCAAAAGAATGGATCTTACATTCCTAGTGTTCGTCCAGGTCGTGAGACTGAAAAGTACATGTCTTCATTGCTTAAGAGATTGGCAACAATCGGGGCTGTATTTCTCGCGTTTATTTCATTGGCTCCAATTGCGGCTCAACAGTTTATGCACCTTACAAGCTCGATCGCGCTTGGTGGTACATCTCTCTTGATCTTGATTTCAACTGGTATCGAAGGTATGAAACAACTCGAAGGTTACCTATTGAAACGTCAGTACGTTGGATTTATGAATCTTGAAGACTAAATCTTCTCATGAACAATTGAGAGGGAAAGAAAGGTTACTTTCTGTCCCTTCTCTTTTGTTTTTTGATAACTCTACCAATGTGTTAAAACCTTGATAGAGTTATTTGAAAACAAAAATAAGGAGTTCGTAAGATGAATCTTTTAATTATGGGTCTACCAGGTGCTGGTAAAGGGACTCAAGCTGCAAAAATTGTTGAGGAATTTGGTGTAGCTCACATCTCAACTGGTGATATGTTCCGTGCTGCTATGGCTAACCAAACAGAAATGGGAACTTTGGCAAAATCATTCATCGATAAAGGTGAATTGGTACCAGATGAAGTAACAAACGGAATCGTTAAAGAGCGTTTAGCTCAAGACGACATTAAGGAAAAAGGATTCCTTTTGGATGGTTTTCCTCGCACGATCGAACAAGCTCATGCCTTGGATCAAATCTTGGTTGATCTTGGTTTGAAGCTTGAGGGAGTAATCAATATCGAAGTGGATCCATCTTGCCTTCTTGAACGCTTGAGTGGTCGTATTATTCACCGCGAAACAGGTGAAACTTACCATAAAGTATTCAACCCACCAGCTGACTACAAGGAAGAAGACTATTACCAACGTGAAGATGACAAGCCTGAAACTGTTAAACGTCGTCTTGACGTAAACATTGCTCAAGGTGAGCCAATTATTGCACATTACCGTGAGCTTGGTCTTGTATCAGATATTCAAGGTAATCAAGATATCGACGATGTATTCGCTGATGTTAAAAAAGCGATTGCAGCAATTAAATAATTATATAATCTTACTTGCGTATCAGACTTAAGCATGTTATAATACTTTAGTCTGACTTATAATTGTTACCTCTGTGCTCAGAGGAAATCAAATCGAAATTTTAGGGGGTACTTTTGCGTGGCAAAAGAAGACGTGATTGAAATTGAAGGTAAAGTTGTAGAAACTATGCCTAATGCTATGTTTACTGTTGAATTGGAAAATGGACACCAAATTTTGGCGACAGTTTCTGGTAAAATCCGTAAAAACTACATTCGTATTTTGGTCGGTGACCGTGTGACTGTTGAAATGAGTCCTTATGATTTGACACGTGGACGCATCACATACCGCTTTAAATAATCGAAATAATTGGAGGGATTAAAACATGAAGGTAAGACCATCGGTTAAACCAATTTGCGAATACTGTAAAGTTATTCGTCGTAACGGTCGTGTTATGGTAATTTGTCCAACAAATCCAAAACACAAACAACGTCAAGGATAATATAGAAAGGAGAAATCATGGCTCGTATTGCTGGAGTTGACATTCCAAACGATAAACGTGTAGTAATTTCACTTACTTACGTATACGGTATCGGACTTGCAACATCTAAGAAAATCTTGGCTGCTGCAGGCGTTTCTGAAGACATCCGCGTTAAAGATTTGACAATTGATCAAGAAGACGCTATCCGTCGCGAAGTGGATGCAATCAAAGTTGAAGGTGACCTTCGTCGTGAAGTTAACCTTAACATCAAACGTTTGATGGAAATCGGTTCATACCGTGGTATCCGTCACCGTCGTGGACTTCCTGTCCGTGGACAAAACACTAAAAACAATGCCCGCACTCGTAAAGGTAAAGCTGTTGCGATTGCAGGTAAGAAAAAATAATTAAAATAAAATAGGAGGTAAAAACATTGGCTAAACCAACACGTAAACGTCGTGTGAAAAAGAATATCGAATCTGGTATTGCTCACATTCACGCTACTTTCAATAACACTATTGTTATGATTACAGATGTGCATGGTAACGCTGTAGCATGGTCATCAGCTGGTGCTCTTGGTTTCAAAGGTTCTCGTAAATCTACACCATTTGCTGCACAAATGGCTTCAGAAGCTGCTGCTAAATCTGCACAAGAACATGGTCTTAAAACAGTTGAAGTAACTGTTAAAGGTCCTGGTTCAGGTCGTGAGTCTGCTATCCGTGCTCTTGCTGCTGCAGGTCTTGAAGTAACAGCAATCCGTGATGTAACACCTGTACCACATAATGGTTGTCGTCCTCCAAAACGTCGTCGTGTGTAATCTTTAATAACAATAGTACACAAGGTTCGTTTCGAGGGAGTATAATAAATGATTGAGTTTGAAAAACCAATAATAACAAAAATTGATGAAAATAAAGATTACGGCAAATTTGTCATCGAACCACTAGAACGTGGTTATGGTACAACTTTGGGTAACTCTCTTCGTCGTGTACTTTTGTCATCACTTCCAGGTGCTGCCGTAACATCAATTAAGATTGATGGAGTACTCCACGAATTTGATACCGTACCAGGCGTCCGTGAAGACGTGATGCAAATCATCCTTAATATTAAAGGACTTGCTGTAAAATCTTACGTCGAAGACGAAAAGACAATTGAACTTGATGTCCAAGGTCCAGCTGAAGTTACTGCTGGAGACATCTTGACTGATAGCGACATTGAAATTGTTAACCCTGATCATTATCTTTTCACTATCGCTGACGGCGCTTCTTTGAAAGCGACTATGACAGTAGCTACAAACCGTGGTTATGTTCCAGCAGATGAAAACAAGAAAGATGATGCACCAGTGGGAACATTGGCTGTAGATTCAATCTACACACCAGTGAAAAAAGTCAATTATCAAGTTGAACCTGCCCGTGTAGGTAGCAATGATGGTTTTGATAAATTGACAATCGAAATCATGACAAACGGAACAATCATCCCTGAAGATGCCCTCGGTCTCTCGGCTCGCGTTTTGATTGAACACTTGAATTTGTTTACTGACCTTACTGATGTTGCTAAAGCTACTGATGTAATGAAAGAAACTGAAAAAGTGAACGATGAAAAGGTGCTTGACCGTACCATCGAAGAACTTGATTTGTCTGTACGCTCATATAACTGTTTGAAACGTGCCGGTATTAATACCGTTCATGATTTGACAGAAAAAACTGAGCCTGAAATGATGAAAGTCCGTAACCTAGGTCGTAAATCTCTTGAAGAAGTCAAAGTTAAGTTGGCTGATCTTGGACTTGGACTCAAAAACGATAAATAATAACATAGGAGGATAACATGGCTTACCGTAAACTTGGACGCACAAGCTCACAACGTAAAGCGGTTCTTCGTGATTTGACTACAGATCTTATCATTAACGAAGCAATCGTTACAACTGAAGCACGTGCTAAAGAAATCCGTAAAACAGTTGAAAAAATGATCACTCTTGGTAAACGTGGTGATTTGCACGCACGTCGTCAAGCAGCTGCATTTGTACGTAACGAAATTGCATCTGAAAGCTATGATGAAGCAACTGATAAATATACATCAACAACTGCTCTTCAAAAACTTTTCTCAGAAATCGCACCTCGTTATGCTGAACGTAACGGTGGATACACTCGTATCCTTAAAACAGAACCACGTCGTGGCGATGCTGCCCCAATGGCAATCATCGAACTTGTTTAATTTTTATCAATTTTGTTGAGTGTTATGATGATGGAATAGCTTAGCTTTTCTTAGTCTAGCTCTGGTCTACCGCTGGGCATACGCCTAGCGGGAACACTCATCATAAAAATGGGAATAAATAAGCATGTAACGCTTGTTTACGAAAGGTAATACGGTTATTTTTCGTAAGCAGGCGTTTTTTTGTCTATAAATCGTCTGAATATTTTGATATAATGGAATAAGCTTATTTTAAAAAGGGGGGCATTATTTTGACAACAGCCAAGGAATTGCTTAAGCAAAGGTACTATGAGCCAATTAAGGAGCAACCCGAATTATTTGTGGGGATTGAGTTGGAATACCCAGTTGTTAATTTGAGTGGTAATGCTACAGATGTCTCTCTTACAAAACAGTTACTAGTCTATCTTTTGGATAATTTTGATTTTCAAGCTGATAAGTATGATTCTGATAATAATCCTATTCAGCTTATCGATAAAGCTTCTGGAGACATGATTCTTTTTGAAGTTTCGTACAATACAATCGAGTTTGCTTTTGCAAAGGCTGAGAGAATTTCTGAGGTTGAGGAACGTCTGGATACTTACCTCAGTATAATCCAACCCTATCTTCAGAATCATAATCATGAGTTGCAAGGTTGGGGAGTGAATCCAAACTGGGCAAAAAATGACAACAGACCTGTTAAATCTCCTCGTTATGAAATGCTTATGGATTTTCTCGAGCTATCTAAAGCAAAGAACAATCCTTTCTTTCATGATTATCCAGAATATGGTTCTTTCATCTGTGGGAGTCAGGTACAGTTAGATGTTTCAAAAACGTCCTATTTAAGAGTCTTAAATGCTTTTAATCAAATAGAGGGACCCAAGGCAGTATTATTGGCAAACTCTGAGTTTTGGGGTTCTGATTGGGATTTAGCGCTTTCCCGTGATGTTTTCTGGGAGAATTCCATGCATGGTGTGTTTGAGGAAAATGCAGGAGTATTTCCCAAGGTATTTAAGAGTGAAGATGACTATTTTTCTTACTTGTCTGAGACAGCCATTTTTACTGCTAAGCGTGGTGACGAAACCTACTATTTTGAACCAATACGTGCTAAAGACTATCTAAGTACGTCATCTGTCAAAGCACACTCTATTCATGGCAAAGTAGTCACTATTGAGCCAAGTGAGGAAGATTTTAAGACTCACCGTTCTTATCAATTCCAAGATTTAACGACGCGAGGGACGATTGAGTTTCGCAGTGTTTGTACTCAACCTTTCTCATCAACCTTTGCACCAGCAGCTTTTCACCTTGGTCTTTTAGTCAATTTGGAAAATCTAGAAAATATTTTGAATGACGCATCTTTTTTTGAAGCATTTGACTATGATTTTCCTAAAATTCGTCGTTTATTTTCGAAAAAGGATATTTCTGCTACGGACCTCAAAATGATTTTACCTTTGACAGAATCGTTATTGGCTTGTGCTGAGGATGGCTTAAAATCGCGTGGTTTTGGAGAAGAAGTCTACTTAGCTCCCCTTAGAGAGAAATTAGATAAACTGAATAAGAGTTTAGCTTAACCTTTGATAAAAGATATAATAGATAACTTTTGCTAAAAAATTTAAAAAAAGGCAAAAAAGTATTGACGTCAGTAAACAATAAATGGTATTATATAGTAGTTGTTTCGAAAGAGACAAGAGAAAGTTATAAAAACTTTCAAAAAAAGTATTGACACGAGTTGTCAATCTTGATATAATAACTAATGTTGTTAGCGGAAATGGCGGAATTGGCAGACGCGCAGGACTAAGGATCCTGTGACCGCTTTAGGTCGTGAGGGTTCAAGTCCCTCTTTCCGCAGAGTAACCAGTCAGATGACTGGTTTTTTTGTATTAAAAAATCAAAACGCTTACAAATTGTAGAAAAGCTAGTTTTTTGAGTCTAATTGTGATAGAATAAACTTGTAAACGGGTTCAAACCCAAAAAAATATAGGAGGCCTTTATAATGGCAATCGTTTCAGCAGAAAAATTTGTCCAAGCAGCTCGTGATAATGGTTACGCAGTTGGTGGATTTAACACAAACAACCTTGAGTGGACTCAAGCTATCTTGCGTGCAGCAGAAGCTAAACAAGCTCCAGTACTTATCCAAACTTCTATGGGTGCAGCTAAGTACATGGGTGGTTACAAATTGTGTAAAGTCCTTATCGAAGAATTGGTTGAATCAATGGGTATCACTGTACCAGTTGCTATTCACCTTGACCACGGTCACTACAATGACGCTTTGGAATGTATCCGTGTAGGTTACACTTCAGTTATGTTTGACGGTTCACACCTTCCAGTTGAAGAAAACCTTGAAAAAGCAGCTAAAGTTGTTGAATTTGCACACGCTAACGGTGTATCAGTTGAAGCTGAAGTTGGTACAATCGGTGGTGAAGAAGATGGTATCATCGGTGATGGTGAATTGGCACCAATCGAAGATGCTAAAGCTATGGTTGCAACTGGTATCGACTTCCTTGCAGCAGGTATCGGTAACATCCACGGTCCTTACCCAGAAAACTGGAGCGGACTTCACCTTGACCACTTGCAAAAATTGACAGAAGCTGTTCCTAACTTCCCAATCGTATTGCACGGTGGATCAGGTATTCCTGACGATCAAATCCAAGAAGCTATCAAACTTGGTGTTGCTAAAGTTAACGTTAACACTGAATGTCAAATCGCATTTGCTAACGCAACACGTAAATTTGTTGCTGAATACGAAGCAAATGAAGCAGAATACGACAAGAAGAAACTCTTCGACCCACGTAAATTCTTGAAACCAGGTTTCGAAGCTATCACAGAAGCTGTTGAAGAACGTATCGACGTATTCGGTTCAGCAAACAAAGCTTAATTGAAAAAAAGAACAAGGTCTTTTCTGGATCTTGTTTTTTTGTACCCAATAAATAGTTAGTGTCTGCGAATCAATCTGTGATTGGGAGCAAACAAAGCTTAATTAGACTATATAAGCTTGAAAATAAAGGGTTTGTCCAATGTGGACAAGCCTTTTTCTTATGTTTTGCCACAGATTTGCCCCCGATTTCTAAATTTCAGTTCGTTTTGATTATAGAAGTAGCGCAAACAAAGCTTAATTAGCTTATTAAGACAAGGTCCTTTCTGGGTCTTGTTTTTTTGTACCCAAATAAATAGTTAGTATCTGCCAAGTAATCTGTGATTGAGGGTAAACAATTTTAAAGAGTGGATATGGCTTTGGTTGATAGATTCTATTTCCTAACTTTTTAAGATATGCTATAATATGAATATGTTTGATAATTATATTGTACCTGTATTTTTTGGTGGTGGAGCTCTTGCTCTACTAGGTTTAGTGTTATTTGGTTGGGCCTTGCCTTCATTTTTGAAGGGTAAGTGGTCTTATTTGATTTCTTTGCTAGGTTTAGGTTTGGTTGCTTTTGCCTATTTTGATTCGGCGATTGTTATCACTTATAAAATCTGGCTTGGATTGCTAGGTGTTATCATGATTGGTTGGGGACTTCCTTTTAACAATCGTAAGGGACGCCGTGCGATGACTATTTTTTGGGCTGTCATGGCAATCGTTGTAGGTATTGCTGCTATTGCATTCACTATTGCTTATGGTGTTATTAACCGCCACTAACATGAAACTGTAAAACATGCTATAATAATGGCATGTTTTATTTTATGACCCTATCATTTATTATCATGCCTGCCTTGGGCTGCTTCTTAATAGGCTTGGCTTTTGCTAAACCAGATCGTTGGGACTATTCTTGGATCTTATCCTTAATAGGTTTGGCGGCCTTTATTTCTTCTTTTTGGCATATAACACGTGTAGATTTATGGTTTATGCTAAGTTATAGTGTTGGTCCTTTTTTGATGGGATTTGGTTTCTCCTGGGACCTAAGTAAGAAACGTCGTAGGCAGTTATTATTATTAGGGGCATTTTTCCTTGTCTTTTTTGTGATTCTGTACTATCTTATTGTGCGAATCCTGAATACAGCTGTTGTCTAAAGGAGGGCTGTTGTGATGTTGCTAGATTTAGAAGAGAAGACACGTGTGCTTGTAGAAGATATTGTTGAACGTTCAGCTATTGGGAGAGGAGCTATCTTTGTCTTGGGCCTGTCTTCCAGTGAGGTTGCTGGTGGGACTATCGGCAAAGCCTCTAGCCGCGAAATTGGTCAACGAATTGTGAAAACTATTCTTGAGGTTTTGGAACCTAAAGGGATTTATTTGGCTGTTCAGGGCTGTGAACATTTGAATCGTGCTTTGGTTGTCGAGCGTGAGCTTGCCATGGCTAAAGATTTGGAAATTGTTAATGTTCTTCCTACCTTGCACGCTGGGGGAAGTGGTCAGCTGGCTGCTTTCGACTATATGAAGGATCCTGTTGAGGTGGAGGAAATTGTCGCTCAGGCTGGTATTGATATTGGGGATACCTCTATTGGTATGCATGTGAAGAGGATCCAAGTTCCTCTTCGTCCGATTATTCCAGAATTAGGCGGTGCCCATGTGACTGCTTTGGCGAGTCGTCCTAAGTTAATTGGTGGCGCTCGTGCGGAGTATCTAGCAGATCCTATTCGTAAAAACTAAAAAGTATCGGACATTCTTGTCCGATACTTTTTCTGTTAGCTGAGCCCTTTCTTTCAATGACGACGCTTGGCATAATCGACAAACTAGGTGGTAAAACAATTGTTGAAGTCTCAAAATTCTGGGAAGGTGTTAACGAAATTGTTTCGGTTATCAGTGGTGCTATCTTTGGTTTCTTGCCTGTAGGTATTACTTGGTCTGTTTCTCGTAAAATGGGAACTAGCCAAATTCTTGGAATTGTTTTGGGGATCTGTCTGGTGTCACCACAATTGCTTAACGCTTATTCAGTAGCATCGACACCAGCGTCTGAAATTGCTAAGAATTGGGTTTGGGATTTTGGATTCTTTACTGTTAATCGTATAGGTTATCAAGCGCAAGTTATTCCAGCCCTTCTTGCTGGTTTATCACTTTCTTATCTTGAAATTTTCTGGCGTAAACATGTACCAGAAGTAGTATCAATGATTTTTGTACCGTTCTTGTCATTGATTCCAGCCCTTATTTTGGCTCATACTGTTTTAGGTCCTATTGGTTGGACTATTGGCCAAGCCCTCTCAACAGTGGTTCTTGCTGGTTTGACAGGTCCTGTAAAATGGCTTTTCGGTGCTGTTTTTGGTGCACTTTATGCGCCGTTCGTTATTACTGGTCTTCACCACATGACCAATGCTATCGATACTCAGTTAATTGCAGATGCTGGTGGAACAGCTCTTTGGCCTATGATTGCTCTATCAAATATTGCTCAAGGTTCAGCTGTTTTTGCTTACTATATTATGCATCGTCATGATGAACGTGAGGCTCAAATTTCACTTCCAGCTACTATTTCAGCTTATCTTGGTGTTACAGAACCAGCCCTCTTCGGGGTTAACGTCAAATATATTTACCCATTTGTTGCGGGTATGATTGGTTCATCTATCGCAGGTCTTCTATCAGTAACCTTTAACGTTACAGCGGCCTCTATCGGTATTGGTGGTTTGCCTGGTATCCTATCAATTCAACCTAAATATATGATTCCATTTGCAGCAATCATGCTTGTTGCTATCATTGTACCTATGGTCCTAACTTTCTTCTTCCGCAAGGCGGGTCTCTTTACTAAGACAGAAGATGATACAGAACTTAAGGAAGAATTTGCAGCTCAAGAAGAGGCTGAATTTGCATCACATACTGCGACTCCAACTGTTCTTGCTGAATCAGCAGAGGTTGTTAGCCCACTTGCTGGTCAAGTTAAACCACTTAGCCAAGCCACAGACCCAGTTTTCTCATCAGGTGTCATGGGACAGGGGGTAGTCATCGAACCAAGTCAAGGCGAATTGGTTTCACCAGTAAATGGTACAGTGACAGTATTCTTCCCAACTAAGCACGCCGTAGGCATCGTTTCTGAAGAAGGTGTTGAAATGCTAATGCACATTGGTATGGATACCGTTAGCCTTGACGGAAAAGGTTTTGTGGCTCATGTTGAACAAGGTGATAAAGTTGTTGTTGGTCAACAATTGATTAGTTTTGATATGGATGTTATTAAAAAGGCTGGTTTGGTCACTGAGACTCTAGTTATCATTACAAATCAAGATGATTTCCAAGCAGATGTTGAAGGGGATCTTCCACGTGATATCAAACGTGGTGATGCTCTCATGATTGCTCATTGAACAAAATAAGCTGAGGGGGGGAGACGTTACGGTTCCATCTCTTCATATAAAGAACAAAAGAGGAAAATTACATGGCATTAGATAAAACAAAGGTTATATACCAAATTTATCCAAAATCATATAAGGACACTACAGGAAATGGAATCGGTGATTTCAGAGGCATCATTGAAAAAATTCCTTATCTATCAGAGTTAGGCGTGGATATGGTTTGGCTCAATCCTTTCTATCCGAGCCCACAACGTGACAATGGTTACGATATTTCAGACTATACAGCCGTTAACCCTGTCTTTGGAGACATGACTGATTTTGAAGAAATGGTCCGTGTCGGAAAAGAGCACAAGATTGATTTCATGCTAGATATGGTGCTCAACCATTGCTCAACGGAGCATGAGTGGTTCCAAAAAGCTTTGGCTGGAGACCAGTATTATCAAGATTTCTTCTTTATTCAGGACCAACCAACCGATTGGTTGTCTAAATTTGGTGGTTCTGCCTGGGCTCCTTTTGGAGATACAGGGAAATACTATCTTCACCTCTTTGATGAAACACAGGCGGACCTTAATTGGCGCAATCCCAATGTCCGTAAGGAGTTGTTCAAGGTGGTCAACTTCTGGCGGGACAAGGGAGTCAAAGGCTTCCGTTTCGATGTGATCAATTTGATTGGGAAAGATGAAGTCTTGGTAGATTGCCCTGAAAATGAAGGGAAACCAGCTTATACGGATAAACCAATTGTCCATGACTATCTTCGTATGATGAATGAAGCGACCTTTGGTTCTGATGGTAGCTTTATGACAGTTGGAGAGATGTCATCGACAACAATTGACAACTGTGTTCTTTATTCAGCACCGGAGCGTCACGAGTTGTCTATGGCCTTTAACTTCCATCATCTTAAAGTAGATTATGAAGATGGACAAAAATGGACTATTACTCCCTTTGATTTTGAAGAGCTCAAACGTCTCTATCATACCTGGGGTAAGGAAATGAGTGAACGAGGTGGTTGGAGTGCCCTTTTCTGGAATAACCATGACCAACCTCGTGCCTTGAATCGCTTTGTGGATATTAAGAACTTCCGTAATGAAGGAGCGACCATGCTAGCAGCTAGCATTCACCTATCACGTGGAACACCTTATATCTACATGGGCGAAGAAATCGGGATGATTGATCCAGATTATGATTCTATGGCAGATTACGTGGATGTCGAGTCCATCAATGCCTACCAAATGCTCTTGGACCAAGGCGAGTCTCCTGAGCAGGCCTTCAAGATCATTCAAGCCAAATCACGTGATAATTCTCGTACGCCAATGCAATGGGATGCTTCTGAGAATGCAGGTTTTTCAACAGGCACTCCATGGTTGAAAGTCGGTAAATCTTATAAAGACATCAACGTTGAAAATGAAATCGATGGACCAATCTTTAAATTCTATAAAGAATTGATTCGCTTGCGCAAAGAAATGCCTATCATTTCAGAAGGAAGCTATCAGCCAGCATTTGAGGATAATCAACAAGTCTACGCCTTTGAACGCTACTTAGACGATCAAAAACTCTTGGTACTCAATAATTTCTACGGAAGTGAAGTTGAAGTGGCGATTCCAGCAGAATACCAAGCAGGGCGCGTGCTCTTGTCAAACTATGATGATGCAGAGCTTGCTGAAAAGGTAAGTCTTAAACCTTATCAAACCCTAGCAATCTTAGTAAAATAAGCCAAACTTTCCTCAGTAAATGCTTTTGCTGGGGAATTTTGTTATAATGAAAGCACTTTTAATGTTGATGGAGGAAGTGTAATGACACGCTTACAAGATGATTTTTATGAATACGTCAATGGGAAATGGGCTGAGACAGCAGTCATTCCAGATGATAAACCTTCGACTGGTGGCTTTATGGACTTGGATCGAGATATCGAAAACTTGATGTTGGATATCACTGGGAAATGGCAACGAGGAGAAGAGTTGCCTGAAGACAGCATTCTGCAAAACTTTGTCAAATACCATAAGATGGTGGCAGATTTTGATGCTCGGGAAGCAGCTGGTGTAGCACCAGCCATGCCCTTGATCAATGAAATCAAGGCCTTGTCTTCTTTTGAAGACTATACCAGCAAGCTGGGCACCTATGAACTAGCTGGTAAACCAAATCTCATGCCATTTAACGTGTCACCAGACTATATGAATGCCCAAATGAATGTCTTGTGGGGAGAAGCACCGGCTCATATTTTGCCAGATACGACCTACTATGAAGAAGGCAATGAAAAAGGCCCAGAATTACTGGCTATCTGGCGCCAAATGATGGAAAAACTCTTACCAAAATTTGATTTTTCAGAGGAAGAAATCAAGGATATCCTAGATAAAGTCATTGCGTCAGATGCAGAATTGGCCAAATATATCTTGTCAAATGAAGAAAGATCCGAGTACAACAAACTCTACCATCCTTATGAGTGGGATGATTTCAAGGCCTTGGTTCCAGAATTGCCTCTCGATACCTTCTTTACAGAAGTGATCGGACAAACACCAGATAAAATCATCGTGCCAGAAGAGCGTTTCTGGAAGGAATTCGCACCAACATTCTACTCAGCAGCCAACTGGGAAACGATTCATGCAAGATTGAAACTCGGTGCAGCCGTAGATTGGACTTTATTCTTGACCGAAGAAATCCGTGTCTTGGCTGGTGAATATAGTCGTACGATTGCAGGTATTCCAGAACCTCGTCCAAAAGAAAAGGCGGCCTTGTCATTAGCAGAAGTACCATATAGCCAAGCGCTTGGACTCTGGTATGCGGGTGAAAAATTCTCACCAGAAGCGAAAGCAGACGTAGAGCATAAAGTAGCGACCATGATTGAGGTCTACAAGGATCGTCTGGAAAAAGCAGACTGGCTCGCTTCTGAAACTCGCGAAAAAGCTATTGTCAAGCTCAATGTCATCACACCGCATATCGGCTACCCTGAAAAATTACCAGAAACATACGCCAAGAAGATCATCGACGAGAGCAAGACCTTGGTGGAAAATGCTCAAGCCCTCTACGAAATTTCAATTGCTCATAGCTGGAGTAAGTGGAACCAACCAGTTGATCGGAGCGAGTGGCACATGCCAGCAAATATGGTCAATGCCTACTATGATCCGCAACAAAACCAAATCGTCTTCCCAGCAGCGATTTTGCAAGCACCTTTCTATGACCTTCATCAATCGTCATCAGCCAACTACGGCGGAATCGGTGCGGTCATTGCCCATGAAATCTCCCACGCCTTTGACACCAATGGTGCTTCCTTTGACGAGCACGGTAGCTTGAAAGACTGGTGGAAGCCAGAAGATTACGAAGCCTTTACCGCTCGGACTCAAAAGGTCATCGATCAGTTTGAAGGGCAAGACTCTTACGGTGCCAAGATTAACGGGAAATTGACCGTTTCTGAAAACGTGGCAGACCTAGGAGGCATCGCTGCAGCCCTTGAAGCCGCCAAGAAAGAAGCAGACTTCTCAGCAGAAGAATTCTTCACCAACTTTGCTCGCATCTGGCGCATGAAAGCTCGGACAGAATATATGCAACTTCTTGCAAGTGTTGATGTCCACGCACCAGGAAAACTCCGTACCAATGTCCAATTGCCAAACTTTGACGAATTCTTTGAAACCTTTGATGTCAAAGAAGGAGACGGCATGTGGCGTGCCCCAGAAGATCGCGTGATTATTTGGTAATAATGATGAAATCTGTCCAAAAATGGACGGATTTCTTTATTTTTATCGTTGTAAGGGTTTACATAGCGACTAGAAAACGCTATAATATACTTGTGTTAAAGCTTGTGAAGTTTTTAACAAGTATTCAAAGGAGTTTCATATGACTAAACAAACTAAAGATGTTCAAACAGTAATAGATGAATTGGCAACAAAAGGGGTTGAAGCCCTTGATGCTATGGCTAACTTTACGCAGGAGCAAGTGGACCATATTGTTCACCAAGCTGCGATTGCTGCTCTAGATAAACACATGTATTTGGCTAAATTGGCCGTTGATGAAACAGGGCGCGGTATTTACGAAGATAAAGCCATCAAGAACATGTATGCTTCTGAATACATTTGGAATAGTATTAAATATGACAAAACTGTAGGCGTTATTGCTGAAGATAAAGAACAAGGTTTGGTTTCTATCGCTGAGCCGGTTGGTGTTATCTGTGGGGTTACACCAACAACTAACCCAACTTCAACAACCATTTTCAAAGCCCTCATTGCTCTTAAGACACGTAACTCTATCATCTTTGCCTTCCACCCATCAGCTCAGAAATCATCTGCAGAGGCTGCTCGTATTGTTCGTGATGCAGCTATTGAAGCAGGTGCACCTAAGGACTGCATCCAGTGGATTGAAGAGCCATCTATCGAAGCAACTGGTCTTTTGATGAACCATCCTAAGATTGCCACAGTACTTGCGACTGGTGGACCTGGAATGGTTAAGGCTGCTTATTCAACTGGTAAACCAGCGCTTGGTGTAGGAGCCGGAAACGTCCCATCTTATATCGCTGCTGATGCTAAAGTTAAACGTGCGGTCAACGATATCATCGTTTCAAAAACTTTTGATAATGGTATGATTTGTGCATCTGAACAAGCAGCTATCGTTGATGCAGCTATTTATGACGAAGTTAAGGCTGAATTTGAAGCACATCAATGTGTCATCATTTCTAAAAAAGCTGACATTGCTAAATTGGAAAAAGTCGTTCTTAATGAAGCGCGTACAGCTGTAAATGGTGCCATTGTAGGTCACTCAGCTATTGAAATTGCTGAAAAAGCTGGCCTTAAAGTTCCTGCAGGTACAAAAATGCTTTTGGCAGAAATTCCAGATGCAACAATGGAACACCCACTTGCCTTGGAAAAATTGTCTCCAGTACTTGCTCTTATCAAATCTGATGGTGTTGAAGATGGATTCAAAAAAGCAGAAGGCATGCTCAATTTGGGTGGTCTTGGACACACTGCTGTTATCCACACTGAAAATGAAGAGCTCCAACTCCAATATGGTATCCGCATGAAAGCCTGCCGTGTCTTGGTTAATAGCCCATCAGCTGAAGGTGGTATCGGTAATATCTACAATAACATGATTCCATCATTGACTCTTGGTTGTGGTTCACACGGTCATAACTCAGTGTCACACAATGTTAGCTCATTTGATCTCTTGAATGTCAAAACATTGTCAAAGCGTCGCAATAACATGCAATGGTTTCGCGTCCCACCAAAAATCTTCTTCGAAAAAGATTCAATAACTTACTTGCGTCACATTGAAGCTGAGCGCGTGATGTTGGTTTGTGACCCTGGTATGGTTCAGTTTGGTTATGCAGACTTGGTTAAACGCCAATTGGAACTTAACCGCCACAGACCGGCAGTAGATGTTTTCTCAGATGTTGAGCCAAACCCATCTACTAATACCGTTTATAAAGGTCTGGAACGCTTTGTAGATTTCCAACCAGATGTAATCATCGCTCTTGGTGGTGGTTCTGCAATGGACGCTGCTAAGGCTATGTGGATGTTCTTTGAACACCCAGATGTAAGCTTCTTCGGTGCTAAACAAAAATTCTTGGATATCCGTAAACGTACTTACAAGATTCCTTACGCTCAGAAGACACAATTCATCTGTATCCCAACAACTTCAGGGACAGGTTCAGAAGTAACGTCATTTGCGGTTATCACTGATAGTGAAACTCATATCAAGTACCCATTGGCAGATTATGCTTTGACTCCGGACATTGCTATCGTTGACCCTGCTTTGGTTATGAGTGTACCTGCCAGCGTTACAGCAGATACAGGTATGGACGTTTTGACTCACGCCATTGAATCTTATGTATCAGTCATGGCTAGTGACTATACACGTGGGCTTTCACTCCAAGCAATTAAACTTGTTTTTGAAAATCTTGAACATTCTTACCGCTTTGGTGATGAAGAATCACGTGAAAAAATGCATAATGCGTCAACAATGGCTGGTATGGCCTTCGCCAATGCCTTCCTTGGTATCAACCACTCACTAGCTCATAAGGTTGGTCCTATGTTTGACATTCCACACGGACGTACTAATGCGATTTTGATGCCTCACGTTATCCGTTACAACGGTCGTGATCCTCAAAAACACGCTATGTTCCCTAAATATGACTACTTCCGTGCAGACAAAGATTACGCAGATATCGCTCGTTTTATGGGATGGGGTACTGACAAGCAATCAGATGCTGAATTAGTTGAAGTTTTGGCACAAAAAGTATACGAATTGGGTATTGCCGTTGGTATTGCCATGAACTGGAAGGGGCAAGGTGTTACTAAGAAACTTCTTCAAGACACTGCCTATACTTTGGCCGAACATGCTTATGAAGACCAATGTACAACAGCTAATCCGAAAGAACCACTTATTTCAGAATTGAAAGAAATCATCGAAATTGCCTTTGATTATAAAGGATAAGCGATAGACTAAAGTAGCTCTATAAGGGCTACTTTTTTTGCTAGAAACCTTCTATATTAGAGTGTTTATCCAAATTAAAAATAAAGGACTTTCCCGAATAAGATAGAAAAACGCTTTAAGAATTGTTATAATAACCTTACAGCGAGATAAGGAGATTCCTATGACAAAAGAAGAAGGGCTTAGTTTGGGTGAAACAGCACATCCTCTCAAGTCTCGTGAATTGAGGCCACCAGTGGCTTCTGCAGCAGGAAATAGAGCGACTAATAAGTTTAAAGAGTTTAATGCTGATAGGATGGTGAGTGTTCAATTCAATCCTAGTCAACAAGTAAAAGAATCAAAGGAGCCAGTAACCTCAAAGAATATTGTGGGGATGGTATCAGGTGTGATTGCAGCGATACTCACCATACTTTTGATTGTTTGTCTCGTGATGGGATACCGTTATCGAGCCGCAAGCATTGAGGGCGATTGGACAAGCCCAACCTTTAGTGAGAAAATGTTAGCCACTCTGAAAGATACTGCTAATACTAAGAATAAAGTTAGTAATGCTTTACCACAAGGTCAAGATCTTATCACCGATATCAATACAGCAATGAGTATTACTGACAATAAGGCTCACTTAAAAGTGAGCTTTGTTTACAATCGTAAAGGTCTTTATCAGGCTTACCAGAGTAGAGTTACTGAATTGAAAGGTCAGTACGGCGAGGAGTTCTCGGAGGTTTTTGATAGTTATTCATTGTCAGAAAAAGACTACTATAAACAGTTTGATGAGACAGTGAAGAAAGAACTTCCAAAGAGTTATACCTACGATGCCAAAACCGGTCGTGTCACAACAACTGCTTTTACGGGTGATATTAACCGTTGGGAGCAAACAATCACTGTGGATAAGGCTGGAGATTCAGATGCTTTTAAAAAAGGTGATGTATTAGATTATACGACTAACAATGGAGGCTTTACTATTAAGGCACACAGTGAATTTGGTGACATTAGCTTTACAAAAAATAAATAAAAAAGGAAATTAAAGGGGAATATAAATGACAAGAGCAGAATGGTTGGACTATTTTGAAACGGTAAACGGACGCAAGCCGAGTGTTCAGGAAATGGCGGATGCTTTGAAAGCTGGGGAGTTTGTTAATGAAGCACCGGCTAAAACTGAAGATGCAGCTACTACTGAACCTATTAAGGTTGAGGCAGAAATCGTCGAGACAAGTACTAGTCCTCTACCAACTGAAACGGCACCAGTAGTAACAGCAACTGCACCTTCTACGGTTCCTTTTCCAGAAGGACAAGCAGCTATGGCAAATTTGGCTCCTAAAAAACCAATGGATCCCAAAAAGAAAAAACGCATCCTAGTCTCAGTTTTGTCAGCAGTAGTCCTTGTCTTCTTATGTATCGGTGGCTTTATGACTTACCGTTATGTGACAGGTAATATTGATGGCAAATGGTACAGTAGTTCTCTAGGTAGAGAGTATAGCTCAAGCATGTCTGAAAGTTTGACAGACTTGGATAGTAAGGAGCTTGAAAAGTACTTTAAAGATACTGCTGTAACCATGAAAGTAAAGGGTAGCAATGCCAAGGTGACTGCTAGCTATACTTTTGATAAGAAAACCTATATCAAGGACTATCGTGAGAGGGTTCAGAAGTCCTTCTCAGCCTTTGGAGATTTATTTAAAGCCTTCTATGGAGATTCCTTTGAAAACTATTATAGTGAGGAAACCATAGAAAAAGAACTTGATGAAGCTCTTGAAAAAGCTGCGAAAGATAATGGTCAAAAGTATGATTCGAAGACAGGCGAAACAACAACAACCCTTTTCAAAGGGAAGGTTAGTCGCTTGGGGCATAAGATGACTGTTACTTCTGTCAACAAAGATGTTGATATCGATGGTCTCAATGTGAAAAAAGGTCAAGAGCTAAAAGTGACTAAAAAAGACAAGAAAGTAACGCTTAGTGGTGATGGTAAATCAAAAGATATTACTTTCTCAACTAAGAATGACACCAAAGATAAATTTTAAAATGACATCCGGAATCGCTATTCCGGATTTTTTCATGTCTTTGAGGGAAGAGAATAAGGTGATATCCGAATGATTTTCTCATAAGTCACAATACGTGTAGAAATATTCTGACAATTATGCTACAATAGAGCCACAGACTATCTAAAAAGAGGATTTACCATGACACTTGTATACCAATCAACACGTGACGAAAATAATAAAGTAACTGCTAGTCAAGCTATTCTTCAAGGTTTGGCAACAGATGGTGGCTTGTTCACACCATTGTCAACACCTGAGGTTGCTTTGGACTTTGATCAATTGAAAGACGCTTCTTACCAAGAAGTTGCTAAATTGGTCTTGTCAGCTTTCTTGGATGATTTTACGGAAGAGGAATTAGATTACTGTATCACAAATGCTTATGACGACAAGTTTGATACAGCTGCTATTGCACCAGTAGTTAAACTTAAGAACCACTACAACCTTGAACTTTTCCATGGTTCTACTATCGCTTTCAAAGATATGGCCCTTTCAATCTTGCCTTACTTGCTAACAACATCAGCTAAAAAGCAAGGTGTTGATAATAAGATTGTTATCTTGACAGCGACATCAGGTGATACTGGTAAGGCTGCTATGGCTGGTTTTGCAGATGTTCCTGGAACTGAAATTATTGTCTTTTATCCAAGAGACGGTGTTTCAAAAATCCAAGAATTGCAAATGACCACTCAAACAGGAGCTAACACTCACGTTATTGCCATTGATGGTAACTTTGATGATGCCCAAACCGATGTGAAACGTATGTTTAATGATGTTGACTTGCGTGAGAAATTGTTGGCTCATCATACGCAATTCTCATCAGCTAACTCAATGAACGTCGGTCGTTTGGTACCACAAGTGGTTTACTATGTATATGCCTATGCGCAGTTGGTTAAGGCAGGTCATATCCAAAACGGAGATAAGGTTAACTTCACAGTACCAACAGGAAACTTTGGTAATATCTTAGCGGCTTATTATGCACGTCAGATTGGTGTTCCTGTTGGCAAATTAATCTGTGCTTCTAATGAAAATAACGTCCTCACAGACTTCTTCGCAACGGGTACTTATGACAAGAAACGTGACTTCAAGGTAACGACAAGTCCTTCTATGGATATCTTGGTATCTTCTAACTTGGAACGTTTGATTTTCCACCTTCTTGGTAATGATGCTGCTAAGACTAAAGAGCTCATGGATGCACTTGTGACTAAGGGCGAGTATACTTTGGCTGGTGCAGATAAAGATATTCTTGATTTGTTTGCAGCAGGTTTTGCAACTGAGGATGAAACAGCTGCTGAAATTAAACGTGTCTATGATGAAAACAAGTATATCGAAGATCCTCATACAGCGGTTGCCTCAGCTGTTTACGAGGCATATGTTCAAAAGACAGATGACCACACCCCTACAGTTATCGCTTCAACAGCTAGCCCATATAAATTCCCACGTGTTGCTATTTCAGCTGTCACTGGTAAAGACAGTGGGGATGATTTCAAAGCAGTAGAAGATTTGCACCAACTTTCAGGTGTAGCTATCCCAGCTGCTGTAGATGGACTTGAACATGCGGAAGTTCGCCATAAAACAGTTGTTGCGGCAGCTGATATGCAAAAAGCAGTTGAAAGCTATCTTGGTGTATAAGAATAAAAAAATAGGAGCTGAGAAATCAGCCCTATTTTTATCAATATAGAAGAGAATATTATGACAGAAACAAAGAAAATTCTAAACATAGCCTTGCCTGCTATGGCCGAAAACCTTCTACAAATGTTGATGGGGGTTGTCGATTCTTACCTAGTGGCTCAGGTTGGTATTGTCGCCATATCAGGGGTTTCCGTAGCCAATAATATAATCACGATTTACCAAGCTATCTTCATTGCTCTAGGAGCCTCAAGTGCCAGTGTCATTGCTAGAAGTCTTGGGAAGGGAGATGTTAAAGCGACTAACCGAGACACCTGGGATGCTATTATTATTACCCTTGCTCTTAGTCTCATTCTTGGTTTACTTTCCATTTTTGGTGGTGGAGCTATTCTTAATCTTTTAGGTACTGAGCAATCTGTAACTCAGGCTGGTAGTCTCTACCTTGCTCTTGTCGGTGGAGGAGTGGTCTTCCTAGCCTTAATGACTACTTTTGGTAACATCCTACGGGCCAAGGGACGGCCTCGTATTTCCATGGTCGTCAGTCTTTTGACTAATGTCCTTAATGCTATTTTATCTTCTTTAGCTATCTTTGTGGGACATTGGGGGATTATTGGGGTCGCAACGGCTACGGTTTTTTCTCGTCTGGTTGGGACAGTGATACTGTGGCAAGCGATGAAATTGGATGTGAAGCAGCTTGAAGTTACCAAACCTTTCAACAGGGAGTTGTTGGGGATTGCTCTGCCAGCAGCAGGTGAACGACTGATGATGCGTGCTGGAGATGTGGTCATTGTGGCTATTATTGTTACCTTTGGTACAGCCGTTGTCGGTGGTAACGCCATCGGTGAAAACCTTACTCAGTTTAACTATATGCCTGGTATGGGAGTCGCAACGGCTACGGTTATCTTGGTTGCCAATAGTTTGGGTCGAGGGGATAAGGCTCAGATGAAGCGTATTGTACGAGAGTCTTATTGGATTTCAACCTTCTTGATGGTTCTGGTTTCAGGGGGTATCTTGCTTTTTGGACAAGGATTATCAGGTCTCTTTACAGATAATAAAGCAGCTATTGCGGCTAGTCAGGTAGTTATTCTTTATTCTTTCCTTGGGAATCCTGTGACTTCGGCGACTCTAGTCTACACTGCAGTTTGGCAAGGTCTGGGTAAGGCTAAGATGCCTTTCTATGCGACAACTATTGGGATGTGGATTATCCGAATGTTCTCAGGATATTTCCTTGGGGTGAGTCTGGGAATGGGTCTTGCGGGTGTTTGGATTGCAACCGTTGTTGATAATGTATGGCGTGCGGTCTTCCTCTATGTGATGTACCGTCGTTATCTCATAAAGAGAAAGTTTTAATGATAAATATTGAGGAGATACTCTTATTCAAAGGGTATCTTCTTCTTATTTTTTACAAGTAAGCTCGAATATGGTAAAATAAGCTGATAAAAACTTTTTGAGGTAGTAATTATGACTGTAAAAATCAATACAAAAGATGGTCAAATCGAATTGTCAGATGATGTCATCGCAACAGTAGTTGGCGGTTCAGCAACAGAAATTTTTGGCGTTGTCGGTATGGCAAGTAAGAGTGCTATCCGAGATAATTTTCAAGCACTTCTTGGAAAGGAAAACTACGCAAAAGGAGTTGTCGTGAAATCTACTGATGCAGGTATCACTGTTGATGTCTACACTGTTATGAGTTACGGTGTTAAGATTAGTGAGGTTTCAAAAAATATTCAAGAACGTGTGAAATTTAATCTTGAGAATCAACTCGGTATCAAGGCTGAAACAGTAAATGTTTACGTTCAAAATATTAAAGTCGTAGGAGAAAACTAGTGTCTAAAATTACAACAAGCTTGCTTCAGGAGATGGTCCAAGCGGCAGCAACACGTCTAGGTAAGCAAGCAGAATATGTGAATTCACTCAATGTCTTCCCAGTACCAGATGGAGATACTGGAACAAACATGGGAATGACTATGGATAACGGAGCCAAAGCTGTCGCAGATCAATCAGCTTCAACAGTTGGTGAAGTTGGTCAGATTTTATCTAAAGGTCTTTTGATGGGTGCCCGTGGTAACTCAGGTGTTATCACGTCACAATTGTTCCGTGGATTTGGTCAAAGTATCAAGGATAAAACGGAACTTGATGGTCAAGATTTAGCCCATGCCTTCCAAGCAGGGGTTGAAGTTGCTTATAAAGCAGTTATGAAACCTGTCGAAGGAACAATCCTTACAGTATCACGTGGTGCAGCTTCAGCAGCGATTAAGAAAGCTGAATCTACAAATGATGCTGTTGAGGTTATGCGTGCAGCTCTCGATGGAGCTAAGGCTGCCTTGGCTAAGACACCAGAGATGCTTCCAGTTTTGAAAGAAGTTGGTGTGGTAGACTCAGGTGGTCAAGGTTTGGTCTTCATTTATGAAGGTTTCTTGTCAGCCCTCACAGGTGAGTATATCGCTTCAGAGGACTTCCAAGCGACACCTGCTACGATGACAGAGATGATCAATGCAGAACACCATAAGTCAGTTGCTGGTCATGTTGCAACAGAAGACATTACCTTCGGTTACTGTACGGAAATCATGATTGGTCTCAAACAAGGTCCGACTTATGTGAAAGACTTTGACTATGAAGAGTTCCAAAATTACTTGAGTAACCTTGGGGATTCTCTCCTTGTGGTTAACGACGATGAAATTGTAAAAGTTCACGTCCATACAGAGGATCCAGGTCTTGTCATGCAAGAAGGTCTTAAATATGGGGCTCTTGTCAAAGTTAAGGTTGACAACATGCGTAACCAACACGATGCACAAGTTCAAAAAGAAGAAGCTATCCAAGCTGCACCTTCTGCTCCTAAAGACTTTGCCCTTATTGCAGTTGTTGCCGGAGATGGACTTGCAGATATCTTCAAATCACAAGGTGTTGACTATGTGATTTCAGGTGGTCAAACAATGAACCCATCAACAGAAGATATTGTTAAGGCTATTGAACAGGTCAATGCTAAGAATGTAATCATCTTGCCAAACAATAAAAACATCTTTATGGCAGCGCAATCAGCTGCTGAAGTAGTAGATGTCAATGCGGCTGTTGTTGAAACACGTACAGTTCCACAAGGATTTACAAGTTTGCTCGCTTTTGATCCTAGCCAAAGTATCGAAGCTAATGTTGAAGCTATGACAGCTAGTCTTTCAGATGTAACAAGTGGTAGCGTGACATTGGCGGTACGTGATACAACTATTGATGGTCTTGAGATTCATGAAAATGATATCCTTGGTATGGTGGATGGTAAGATTCTTGTGTCTACACCAGATATGGACCAAGCCCTTCTTGACACCTTTGACAAGATGATTGACGAAGACAGTGAAATTGTTATGATTTACGTCGGCGAAGAAGGTAATCAAGAACAAGCTCAAGCACTTGCGGAAAAATTGGAAGAGGCTCACGAAGATATTGAAGTTGAAATCTTCCAAGGAGACCAACCAGTTTATCCATACCTCTTTAGTGTTGAATAATATTGAAATAATCATTTAGGAAGTCTTAGGGCTTCCTTTTTGTTTTGTCAGTTTTGATACGGTTGGGACATCTTTTCGGAATTACAGAAATATTCTGAAAATTCCTTGACATTACTTTCCAAAGTGGTAACATATGTTGTAAGAAATTTTATAGATTGAAGGTAACATCATGAGAAGTGATATGATCAAAGTTGGTGTTGATAAGGCACCAGCACGCGGACTTTTGTATGCGACTGGGCAAGTTAAATCTGCCAAGGATATGCAAAAGCCCTTCATTGCTATTTGTAACTCTTATATTGATATTGTTCCAGGGCATGTTCACTTGCGTGAATTAGCAGATATTGCCAAGGAAGCTATCCGCGAGGCTGGCGGTATTCCTTTTGAGTTTAATACCATTGGTGTGGACGATGGGATTGCCATGGGGCATATTGGGATGCGTTACAGTCTTCCATCTCGTGAATTGATTGCCGATTCTGCAGAAACAGTTATTAATGCCCACTGGTTTGACGGGGTTTTCTATATTCCTAACTGTGATAAGATTACGCCAGGGATGATTTTGGCAGCCATGCGTACTAATGTGCCAGCAGTATTTTGTTCTGGTGGACCTATGAAGGGTGGCGTTGACATGACTGGTCATCAAGCGACGCTATCAAGTTTGTTTGAAGCTGTAGGTACTTATCAGGCTGGAGATATGAGCAAGGAAGAGCTCGATTATTTGGAGAAAAATGCTTGTCCAACTTGTGGTTCATGCTCAGGAATGTTTACCGCTAACTCAATGAACTGTTTGATGGAAGTTTTGGGTCTTGCCCTTCCAGGTAACGGTACTGTTCTAGCCGTTTCAGATGAACGTCGTGAATTGGTTCGTCAAGCAGCCACAAAATTGATGGATAACATCAAAAACAATGTTCGCCCACGTGATATTGTGACCAAAGAAGCTATCGATGATGCTTTTGCTCTAGATATGGCCATGGGTGGTTCAACCAATACTGTTCTCCATACCCTTGCTATTGCGCGTGAGGCTGGTATTGACTATGACCTTAAGGACATTAACGAAATTGCCAAGAAGACACCTTATCTCTCTAAAATTGCTCCTTCAAGTGTTTACACCATGCATGATGTGCATGAAGCTGGTGGTGTTCCAGCCATTATCAATCAGTTGATCAAAAAAGGAGCCATCAAGGGTGATCGTATCACAGTTACTGGTAAAACCTTGAAAGAAAATGTAGCTGGTGCTGAAATCAAAAATGAAGAAATTATCCATCCAATCGAACATCCGATTTCACCTGTAGGTGGTTTGTCGATCCTTTACGGAAATATCGCTCAAGATGGGGCTGTTATCAAGGTCGGTGGTGTAGATCCATCTGTTAAAACTTTCCGCGGTAAAGCTATTTGTTGTGATTCACAAGATCAAGCCCTTGAGTTGATTGACAATGGAACAGTTAAGAAGGGCCATGTCGTTGTCATTCGTTACGAAGGTCCTCAGGGTGGACCTGGTATGCCAGAAATGTTGGCACCAACTTCTAAGATTGTCGGACGCGGTCTTGGTAAGGATGTGGCTCTGATTACGGATGGTCGTTTCTCAGGAGCTACTCGTGGGATTGCTATTGGTCACGTTTCTCCAGAAGCAGCAGAAGGTGGTAATATCGCCCTAATAGAAGATGGCGATGAAATTGTGATTGATCTTCCAAATCGTACCCTTGATCTACTTGTCGATGAAGCAACCCTTGAAGAACGTCGCAAACATTTGAAACCTTTCAAATCAAAAATTTCAAGTGGTTGGTTGCGTCGCTATACAGCCTTTGCCAAATCAGCCAATGTCGGCGGAACTTTGATGAGTGACGAAGAATTCGAAGAACGTAAAGCAGAACGTCAAGCACAAGAAAAAAACTAAGAACATTCTTTCCGAAGAGTTTGTGATATTTTTCTCTGAAACCCTTGCAAATTTGGTTAAAAATGTTATCATAGTATACAAGGTTTTGAATTTTTAGACAATTCGAAAAAAACAACTACTAAAGGAGGTCCATGTGAAGAAAATTGAACTTAAAGAAGCACGCTCTGGTGCTGATTTGATTCTTGATACACTTCTTGAACTTGGGATTTCAACTATCTTTGGATATCCTGGCGGAGCGGTTCTTCCTTTGTATGATGCTATTTACAAAAATGACAAGATTAATCATATCTTATCTCGTCATGAGCAAGGAAGTCTGCACGAAGCTGAAGGTTATGCCAAATCAACTGGTAAACTCGGTGTTGCTCTTGTAACGAGTGGTCCTGGTGCCACTAATGCTATTACAGGGATTGCAGATGCTATGAGTGATAGCGTACCTCTCCTAGTCTTTACTGGTCAGGTCGCAACACCAGGTATTGGTAAGGATGCCTTCCAAGAGGCTGACATTGTCGGAATTACCATGCCGATTACAAAATACAATTATCAGATTCGCGATACAGCTGATATTCCTCGTATTATTAGGGAAGCGGTTCATATTGCAACAACTGGTCGTCCTGGTCCAGTTGTTATCGACCTCCCTAAAGATGTCGTAGCTAAGGAAACAGCCTTCATCAACGATCCTGAAATTAATCTTCCAAGTTACCAACCGACGCTAAGACCAAACGAAATGCAAATCAAGAAAATCTTGAAGCAGTTGGGTAAAGCTAAGAAGCCGGTTATTGTAGCTGGAGGTGGGGTCTCTTATTCTGAATCTGCTAAGGAGCTAGTTGCTTTTGCAGAACGCTACCAAATCCCAGTTGTCACAAGTCTTCTAGGACAAGGGACAATTGCTACTAGCCACCCCCTTTTCTTGGGTATGGGTGGTATGCACGGTTCATATGCGGCTAACATTGCTATGACCGATGCTGACTTTATGATTGCTATTGGTTGTCGTTTTGATGATCGTTTGACAGGTAATCCTAAAACATTTGCTAAAAATGCTAAGGTTGTCCATATTGATGTAGATCCAGCTGAGATTGGTAAAATTATTGCAGTGGACCTTCCAGTTGTTGGTGATGCCAAGCAAGCTCTTGAAATGCTCTTGGCAGAGCCAGTGGTTCAGAATAACACTGAAAAATGGATTGAAAAAGTCACAAAAGACAAAGAGCGTGTACGTTCTTACGATAAGAAAGAACGTATGGTACAGCCTCAGGCAGTTATCGAGCGTATCGGTGAATTGACTAAGGGTGATGCCGTTGTTGTTACTGACGTTGGTCAACATCAAATGTGGACAGCTCAGTATTATCCATACCAAAATGAGCGTCAACTGGTGACCTCAGGTGGTCTTGGAACAATGGGATTCGGTGTCCCAGCAGCAATTGGTGCCAAAATTGCTAATCCTGATAAAGAAGTTATCCTTTTTGTTGGTGATGGTGGTTTCCAAATGACGAACCAAGAATTGGCTATCTTAAATATTTACAAGGTGCCAATCAAGGTTGTTATGTTGAACAACCACTCACTTGGTATGGTACGTCAATGGCAAGAGTCCTTCTACGAAGGGCGTACATCAGAGTCTGTCTTTGATACCCTTCCAGATTTCCAATTGATGGCTCAAGCTTATGGCATTAAGTCTTACAAGTTTGATAATCCAGAGACAATTGATCAGGATTTGGAAGTTATCAAGGAAGACGTGCCAATGTTCATCGAGGTAGATATCTCTCGTAAAGAGCATGTCTTGCCAATCGTTCCGGCTGGTAAGAGTAATCACGAAATGTTGGGGGTGAAGTTCAATGCGTAGAATGTTAACAGCTAAACTTCAGAACCGTTCGGGTGTCCTTAACCGCTTCACAGGTGTTCTTTCACGACGTCAAGTTAATATTGAAAGTATCTCTGTAGGGGCTTCTGAGGATCCTAACGTTTCACGTATTACGATTATTATTGATGTGAATTCTCAAAATGAAGTGGAACAAATCATCAAACAACTTAATCGTCAGATTGATGTGATTCGTATCCGTGATATCACGGATCAGCCACACTTGGAACGTGAAGTTATCCTAGTTAAGGTGTCAGCACCAACTTCTAAGCGTGCTGAAATCTTGGCGATTATTCAACCTTTCCGTGCATCGGTGGTTGATGTGGCACCAAGCTCTATCACTATCCAGATGACTGGTGATGCTGAAAAGAGCGAGGCGCTTCTACGAGTTATTCGTCCTTACGGAATTAAGAATATCGCTCGTACGGGTGCTACTGGATTTACCCGTGATTAAAAAATCCAACCTAAATTTGTTAACCCAGCCTTAAAAAGGCAATAAAATATTTTTTTAGAAAAGAGACATATTACTATGGCAGTTCAAATGGAATATGAAAAAGACGTAAAAGTAGCAGCACTTGACGGTAAAAAAATCGCCGTTATCGGTTACGGTTCACAAGGTCATGCACATGCACAAAACTTGCGTGATACTGGTCACGATGTGATCATCGGTGTTCGTCCAGGTAAATCATTTGATAAAGCTAAAGAAGATGGTTTTGATACTTACACAGTAGCAGAAGCAACTAAATTGGCTGACGTTATCATGATCTTGGCTCCAGACGAAATCCAACAAGAACTTTACGAAGCAGAAATTGCTCCAAACCTTGAAGCTGGTAATGCTGTTGGTTTTGCACACGGATTTAACATCCACTTTGAATTCATCAAAGTTCCTAAAGATGTTGATGTCTTCATGTGTGCTCCTAAAGGACCAGGTCACTTGGTACGTCGTACATTTGAAGAAGGTTTTGGTGTTCCTGCACTTTACGCAGTATACCAAGATGCTACAGGTAACGCTAAAGACATCGCTATGGACTGGTGTAAAGGTGTTGGTGCAGCACGTGTTGGTCTTCTTGAAACAACATATAAAGAAGAAACTGAAGAAGATTTGTTTGGTGAACAAGCAGTTCTTTGTGGTGGTTTGACTGCCCTTATCGAAGCTGGTTTTGAAGTCTTGACTGAAGCTGGATATGCTCCAGAATTGGCTTACTTTGAAGTGCTTCACGAAATGAAATTGATCGTTGACTTGATCTACGAAGGTGGATTCAAGAAAATGCGTCAATCAATTTCTAACACTGCTGAATTCGGTGACTACGTATCAGGTCCACGTGTTATCACTGAACAAGTGAAAGAAAACATGAAAGCAGTTCTTGCTGACATCCAAAACGGTAAATTCGCTAACGACTTCGTTAACGACTACAAAGCTGGACGTCCAAAACTTACTGCTTACCGTGAAGAAGCTGCTAACCTTGAAATCGAAAAAGTTGGTGCTGAATTGCGTAAAGCAATGCCATTCGTTGGTCAAAACGACGATGACGCATTCAAAATCTATAACTAATGTGATAGTCTCAAAAACCAGTCTAGTACTGGTTTTTTTGTGTTCTGAAGAGAGTAGTTGGGAATCCGACTGCTCTTTTTTGGTAAAAAAAAACTCACTCCATTAAGGAGTGAGAATAGCTATAAATTAGTAAGTCAAGACAAAGTTTTTCTTCTTACCACGACGGATAACAGTAATTTCATTATCAATTTTATCTGCATCTGATAGAGTGTAATCCAAGTCTTGCACACGTTCACCATTGATGTAGATAGCACCGTTTTGTACATCTTCACGTGCTTGGCGTTTAGAAGGTGAAATCTTAGCGTTGACGAGAAGTTCAACGATGTTCAGATTTTCATCTGCTGAGATCTCATAAGTTGGGACACCGTTAAGGGCAACTTTAAGGTCGCGTGCTGAGAGAGCTTTAAGATTACCAGCGAAGAGTTGTTCAGTGATGTGAACAGCTTGTTCGTAGGCCTCTTTACCGTGAACCAAGGTAACAACTTCGCGAGCCAAAATCTTTTGTGCCAAACGTTGGTGACGAGCTTGGTCAAATTCTTTACCGATTTCTTCGATTTCTTCAAGTGACAAGAAAGTGAAAATCTTCAAGAAGCGAACAGCATCGTCATCCATAACGTTGAGCCAGAATTGGTACATTTCGTAAGGTGTTGTTTTAGTAGCATCAAGCCAGACAGCGTTACCTTCAGATTTACCGAATTTTTTACCAGTTGAATCTGTGATAAGTGGAACTGTGATAACGTGTCCAGATTTGTCCGCTTTACGACGCAAGAGCTCAGTACCTGCTGTCATGTTACCCCATTGGTCAGAACCACCAATTTGGAGGGTTACGCCGTACTTATCGTTGAGTTCGTAGAAATCGTAACCTTGCATGATTTGGTAGGCAAACTCAGTGTAAGAGATACCTGTTTCGATACGTTTCTTAACAGATTCTTTACTCATCATGTAGTTAACTGTGAAATATTTACCCACGTCACGCAAGAAATCGATGAAGCTGACTGAACCAAACCAATCATAGTTGTTGACCATAACGGCTTTATTGTCACCATTTTCAAAATCAAGGAAACGAGAAAGCTGACCTTGGATTTTTTCAACCCAACCTTCAACGGTTTCTTTGGTTTGGAGGCTACGTTCGGCATCTTTAAATGATGGGTCACCAATCAAACCTGTTGCACCACCAACGAGGGCGTAAGGTTTGTGTCCAGCCAATTGAAGTCGGCGACTTGTAAGGATAGCGACAAGGTGTCCAAGGTGGAGACTGTCTGCTGTTGGGTCATAACCAGTGTAGTATGAGACGGGTCCCTCTTCAAAGGCTTTTACAAGGGCTTCTTCATCTGTGGTTTGAAAAATCAAGCCACGTGCTTTTAGTTCTTCAAAAATTGTCATGATATTCTCCAGTAAAGTATATTCTGCACCATTATACCAAAAGAAAGTAGGCCTATGCAAGCTTTGTCAAAGTTTGTTATAATAGGCTTTGAGGTATTTCTATGAATTTTGAAAAAATAATAAATTATTTTAGACGACTAGGGCAGGCTATTCGCACAAGGTTTGCTGGTTTTAGGTCTAAAAGAGGGGATAAATCTTTTAATGAAAGGAAAGCTACGACTGATTCTAAGTGGAATCGTAAGCAAGGGAGAAAGTCGACTGAGGACCGGATGACACTCTTAGACATGGGCGATGTTTTCTTAAAAACCTTAAAGCTTTTGTCTGATTTCTTTTATGTGGTTATTATCGTCCTTACCTTGTTCGGTGCAGGAATTGGTTTGGGTTATTTGGGGAGTCAAATTGAGTCTGTTCCGTCGATTAAGGACAAAACCTTGTTGAATCAGATTAGTGAGGTTAGTTTGGTATCTTCGATGAGCTATTCCGATTCTAAGAAGATTACGGATATTGATACTGACTTGCTGAGAACACCTATTGAGAGTGATGCGATTTCTAACAATGTCAAAAATGCCATCATTGCGACTGAGGATGAAAATTTTAAGAAGCATAAGGGTGTTGTGCCAAAGGCAGTATTTAGGGCTTTGGTGTCATCAGTTTTGGGAGTTGGCTCTTCAAGTGGTGGTTCGACGCTAACGCAGCAGTTAATTAAGCAACAGGTAACAGGAGATGCACCAACCTTTAAACGTAAGGCGGCAGAGATTATCTATGCCTTACAATTGGAGCGTCGTGTTTCTAAAAATGAAATTTTAACCGATTATCTGAATGTTTCTCCTTTTGGACGTAATAACAAGGGGAAAAATATTGCTGGTATTGAGGAGGCTGCTCAAGGTATCTTTGGCGTATCTACAGCGGATTTGACAGTTCCTCAGGCTGCCTATCTGGCAGGTTTACCACAGAGCCCAATTGTCTACTCACCTTATACAGCTGACGGTCAATTAAAAAACGCAGAGGATCTTTCTTATGGCTTGGCACGTCAACAAGATGTACTCTACAATCTTTATCGTGGCGGCTATCTAGATAAGTCGCAGTACGAAAGCTATAAGAGTTATGACATCACTAAAGATTTCAAGGCTGGTGAGAAGTCTGATGCCGTAAGTCATGACTATTTGTACTATTCTGTCATGTCTGAGGCTCAGGATGTCATGTATGATTACCTCGTTAAACGTGACAAGGTATCGAGTCAAGATTTGAAAAATGATAAGACAAAGGAAAGCTATCGTGAGAGAGCCCTTCAAGAGCTCCAAACCGGTGGCTACAGCGTTAAGACAACTATTGATAATGCAGTTTATAATGCGATGCAAGATGCTGCGAGTCAATATGGTGGCCTCCTCGACCAAGGTGGCAATAGTGGAGTTGAAGTCGGAAATGTGCTCATGGATAATGCGACTGGAGCAATTCTAGGATTTGTTGGTGGTCGTAGTTACGAAAATAATCAAAATAACCATGCCTTTGATACGGCACGCTCCCCAGGCTCATCTATTAAGCCTATTATCGCTTATGGAATTGCTATTGATCAAGGTTTGATGGGTAGCTCAAGTATCCTTTCTAACTACCCAACTAATTTTACGGGTGGAACGCCTATTCTCCATGATGGTGATAAAGGTACAGCTATGATGAACCTACAAGAGGCACTCAATACCTCATGGAACATTCCAGCCTTTTGGACTTACCAAATGCTTCAACGTCATGATGTTGATGTTGAGGGTTACATGACCAAGATGGGTTATAAGATTGCTAATTACAATATCGAGAGTTTGCCTCTTGGTGGAGGAATTGAAACCACGGTTGCCCAACAGGTAAATGCCTATCAAATGCTTTCAAATGGTGGCGTCTATGAGAAGGGCTATATGATTGATAGTATTACCGACCGGACTGGCGAAGTTATCTATCAGCATAAATCTGAAGGGGTTCAAGTCTTTTCAAGAGCTACGGCTAGCATCATGGATAACTTGCTCAAAGAAGTGGTAGTTAAGGGAGCAACAACTCAATTTCATTCTGAATTGAAAAATGTCAATGGTGCAGCAGCCTCAGCGGACTGGATGGGAAAAACAGGAACGACAGATAACTTTGCGGATGCTTGGTTGATTGTGTCAACGCCTGGTATTACTCTTGGTGGTTGGGCTGGTTATGACAATAATACACCAACCAATTCTAAAACGGGTTACACCTATAATGCGCAATATATGGCTCGTTTGACTTCCGCTATCTATAATGCTAATCCAGGTATTTTTAAAACTGGAGACAAGTTTAATATCGATTCAAGTGCCATTAAGGCAAGTGTACTCAAATCAACAGGTCTTAAACCAGCAACAGTGTCTGTCAATGGTCGTAATGTTTCTGTAAGTGGTGAAATGGTTGATACTTACTGGGCTAAAAATGGACCTGGAGATACGACTTACAAGTTTGCTATTGGTGGAACCGACAGTGACTATCAAAAAGCCTGGTCTAGCATTCTTGGAGGGCATTAGGAATTGCCAAGAAAACTTGCAAAAAAGTAAAAAATTAGGTATAATATAGACAACTATTTGTCGTCTTACTTGGTTGAAATATTGTCCAATCAAGAGATACAGCAGTTAAATCAACGTTTTTTCGGTCAGATTTAGCTGCTATTTTTGTGCTTATTTTTAGGATTTTCAAGTGTTGTAATGCATATTTAAAGGTTCTAAAAATTCACAGATTAAGTTTTTCGCTTATCATTAATCAGCTAAGTGGACCTTGGTGTTTGATCACTTGTCAATAGGACAAGCAACTGAAAAAGGCAGAAGACAAATATTTAAAGTGCACGACTTGCAAAGCAAGTCTCGAATGTAGAAAAGGAGTAGAAGACTTGGCAGGACATGACGTTCAATACGGGAAACATCGTACCCGTCGTAGTTTTTCAAGAATCAAAGAAGTTCTTGATTTACCAAACTTGATTGAAATCCAAACGGATTCATTCAAAGAATTCTTGGATACTGGTCTTAAAGAGGTTTTTGAGGATGTACTTCCTATCTCAAACTTCACAGACACTATGGAATTGGAATTCGTTGGTTACGAATTGAAAGAGCCTAAGTATACACTTGAAGAAGCTCGTATCCACGATGCATCATACTCAGCACCTATCTTTGTGACTTTCCGCCTTATTAACAAAGAAACTGGTGAAATCAAAACTCAGGAAGTCTTCTTCGGAGATTTCCCTATTATGACTGAGATGGGTACTTTCATCATCAATGGTGGTGAACGTATTATCGTTTCTCAGTTGGTGCGCTCACCTGGTGTTTACTTTAACGATAAGGTTGATAAAAACGGTAAAGTGGGTTATGGATCAACAGTTATCCCTAACCGTGGGGCATGGCTTGAGCTTGAAACAGATTCAAAAGACATCGCCTACACTCGTATCGACCGTACACGTAAGATTCCATTCACAACGCTTGTGCGTGCGCTTGGATTCTCAGGTGATGACGAAATTGTTGATATCTTTGGTGATAGCGAGTTGGTTCGTAACACCATTGAAAAAGATATCCACAAAAACCCAGCAGATTCACGTACTGATGAAGCGCTTAAAGAAATTTATGAACGTCTTCGTCCAGGTGAACCAAAAACTGCCGACAGCTCACGTAGCTTGCTTGTAGCTCGTTTCTTTGATCCACGTCGTTATGACTTGGCTGCTGTTGGTCGTTACAAAGTCAACAAAAAACTTAACATCAAGACACGTCTTTTGGGACAAACAATTGCTGAAAACTTGGTAGATCCTGAAACAGGTGAAATCCTTGTTGAAGCTGGTACTGAAATGACACGTGATGTGATTGATTCAATCGCAGAATACTTGGATGGTGATTTGAACAAATTTGTATACACACCAAATGATTATGCGGTGGTTACAGAACCTGTTGTTCTTCAAAAATTCAAGGTTGTTGCACCAAATGATCCAGATCGTGTAGTTACAATTGTTGGTAATGCCAACCCAGATGATAAAGTTCGTGCTTTGACAACAGCGGATATCTTAGCTGAAATGAGCTACTTCCTCAACCTTGCTGAAGGTATCGGTAAAGTAGACGATATCGACCACCTTGGTAACCGTCGTATCCGTGCCGTTGGTGAATTGCTTGCCAACCAATTCCGTATTGGTTTGGCTCGTATGGAACGTAACGTACGTGAGCGTATGTCAGTTCAAGATAACGAAGTCTTGACACCACAACAAATCATCAATATTCGCCCTGTAACCGCAGCTGTTAAAGAATTCTTCGGTTCTTCACAGTTGTCACAGTTCATGGACCAACACAACCCATTGTCAGAGTTGTCACACAAACGTCGTTTGTCAGCCTTGGGACCTGGTGGTTTGACACGTGACCGTGCCGGATATGAAGTTCGTGACGTGCACTACACGCACTACGGTCGTATGTGTCCAATTGAAACACCTGAAGGACCTAACATCGGTTTGATCAATAACTTGTCTTCATACGGACACCTTAACAAGTATGGTTTCATTCAAACACCATATCGTAAGGTTGACCGTGCAACTGGTAAAGTAACCAACGAAGTAGTTTGGTTGACTGCCGATGAAGAAGATGAGTACACAGTTGCTCAGGCTAACTCTAAATTGAACGAAGATGGCACATTTGCAGAAGAAATCGTTATGGGTCGTCATCAAGGTAATAACCAAGAGTACCCATCACACCTTGTAGATTTCGTGGATGTTTCTCCTAAACAGGTAGTTGCCGTTGCGACAGCATGTATTCCTTTCTTGGAAAACGATGACTCTAACCGTGCCCTCATGGGTGCCAACATGCAACGTCAGGCTGTGCCTTTGATTGATCCTAAAGCACCTTATGTTGGTACTGGTATGGAATATCAAGCTGCCCATGATTCAGGAGCTGCAGTTATTGCTCAACACGACGGTAAAGTTGTTTACTCTGATGCTGATAAAGTTGAAGTTCGTCGTGAAGATGGTTCTCTTGATGTTTATACTATTCAAAAATTCCGTCGTTCAAACTCAGGTACTGCCTACAACCAACGTACTTTGGTTAAGGTTGGCGATATTGTTGAAAAAGGTGACTTTATCGCTGACGGTCCATCTATGGAAGGTGGAGAAATGGCCCTCGGTCAAAACCCTATTGTCGCATACATGACATGGGAAGGTTACAACTTCGAGGATGCCGTTATCATGAGTGAGCGTCTTGTGAAAGATGACGTTTATACATCTGTTCACTTGGAAGAATTCGAATCAGAAACACGTGATACAAAGCTTGGGCCTGAAGAAATTACACGTGAATTGCCAAACGTTGGTGAAGAAGCCCTCAAAGACCTTGACGAAATGGGTATTATCCGTATCGGTGCTGAGGTTAAAGAAGGTGACATTCTTGTTGGTAAGGTAACACCTAAAGGTGAAAAAGACCTTTCTGCTGAAGAACGCCTTCTCCATGCTATCTTTGGTGATAAATCTCGTGAAGTACGTGATACATCACTCCGTGTACCTCACGGTGGTGATGGTGTCGTTCGTGATGTTAAAATCTTCACACGTGCAAACGGTGATGAATTGCAATCAGGTGTTAACATGCTTGTTCGTGTTTACATCGCACAAAAACGTAAGATCAAGGTCGGAGATAAGATGGCCGGTCGTCACGGTAACAAAGGGGTTGTTTCTCGTATTGTTCCTGTTGAAGACATGCCTTACCTTCCAGACGGTACACCAGTTGATATCATGTTGAACCCTCTTGGGGTGCCATCACGTATGAACATCGGTCAGGTTATGGAACTTCACCTTGGTATGGCTGCTCGTAACTTGGGTATCCACATCGCAACACCAGTCTTTGACGGGGCAAGCTCAGAAGACCTCTGGGATACTGTTCGTGAAGCAGGTATGGATAGTGATGCTAAGACAATCCTTTACGATGGACGCACAGGTGAACCATTTGATAACCGTGTGTCAGTTGGTGTCATGTACATGATCAAACTTCACCACATGGTTGATGATAAACTTCACGCCCGTTCAGTTGGTCCTTACTCACTTGTTACCCAACAACCTCTTGGTGGTAAAGCACAATTTGGTGGACAACGTTTCGGTGAGATGGAGGTTTGGGCCCTTGAAGCTTATGGTGCATCAAATATCCTTCAAGAAATCTTGACTTACAAGTCAGATGACGTTAACGGACGTTTGAAAGCCTATGAAGCTATCACTAAAGGTAAACCAATTCCAAAACCAGGTGTACCAGAATCATTCCGAGTACTTGTTAAAGAATTGCAATCACTTGGTCTTGATATGCGTGTCCTTGATGAGGATGACTACGAAGTTGAATTGCGTGATCTTGATGAAGGTGAAGACGACGATGTCATGCACGTTGATGATCTTGAAAAAGCACGTGTACAACAAGCCAAAGAAGCTGCTGAATTAGAAAAAGCTAAAGAAGAAGCTTCAGATAAAACAGAATAAATAAGCTTTAGAGAGGGAGTTCACACTCTCTGCTAAGGTAGCTGATAAAGGTGAGAATAGCGCTGCTATTGTCAATAGAACAAAAGAAAGGTAATACTAGTGGTTGACGTAAATCGATTTAAAAGTATGCAAATCACACTAGCTTCACCAACTAAGGTCCGTTCATGGTCTTATGGTGAAGTTAAGAAACCTGAAACAATCAACTACCGTACGCTCAAACCAGAACGCGAAGGTCTCTTCGACGAAGTGATCTTTGGTCCTACTAAAGACTGGGAATGTGCGTGTGGAAAATACAAACGTATCCGTTATAAAGGTATCGTTTGTGACCGCTGTGGTGTTGAAGTAACACGTGCTAAGGTTCGTCGTGAACGTATGGGTCACATCGAGTTGAAAGCACCAGTATCACACATCTGGTACTTCAAGGGAATCCCTTCTCGTATGGGATTGACTTTGGATATGAGTCCTCGTGCGCTTGAAGAAGTTATCTACTTCGCAGCTTACGTGGTTATCGATCCAAAGGAAACACCACTTGAACCAAAATCTCTCTTGACAGAACGTGAATATCGTGAAAAATTGCAAGAGTATGGACATGGTTCATTTGTCGCTAAAATGGGTGCAGAAGCTATCCAAGATCTCTTGAAACAAGTGGATTTGGAAGCTGAAATTGCTGAACTCAAAGAAGAGTTGAAGACAGCAACTGGTCAAAAACGTGTTAAAGCTGTTCGTCGTTTGGACGTTCTTGATGCCTTCTATAAGTCTGGTAACAAACCAGAATGGATGGTTCTTAACATCTTGCCAGTATTGCCACCAGACCTTCGTCCAATGGTTCAATTGGATGGTGGACGTTTTGCGGCATCTGACTTGAACGATCTTTATCGTCGTGTTATCAACCGTAACAACCGTTTGGCTCGTTTGCTTGAATTGAATGCCCCAGGTATCATCGTGCAAAACGAAAAACGTATGTTGCAAGAAGCGGTAGATGCCCTTATCGATAATGGACGTCGTGGTCGTCCAATCACTGGACCAGGTAGTCGTCCACTTAAATCTTTGAGCCACATGCTTAAAGGTAAACAAGGTCGTTTCCGCCAAAACTTGCTTGGTAAACGTGTTGACTTCTCTGGACGTTCCGTTATCGCCGTTGGTCCAACACTTAAAATGTACCAATGTGGTGTGCCACGTTTGATGGCCATCGAACTTTTCAAACCATTTGTGATGCGTGAAATCGTTGCGCGTGAATACGCAGGTAACGTGAAAGCCGCTAAACGTATGGTTGAACGTGGTGACGAACGTATTTGGGATATTCTTGAAGATGTTATCAAGGAACACCCAGTACTTCTTAACCGCGCACCTACCCTCCACCGTTTGGGTATCCAGGCCTTCGAACCTGTCTTGATTGATGGTAAGGCCCTTCGTCTTCACCCATTGGTATGTGAGGCCTACAATGCCGACTTTGACGGTGACCAAATGGCCATCCACGTTCCATTGTCTGAAGAAGCTCAAGCTGAAGCACGTTTGCTCCTTCTTGCGGCTGAACACATCCTTAACCCTAAAGACGGTAAACCGGTCGTAACACCATCTCAGGATATGGTTCTTGGTAACTACTACTTGACTATGGAAGAAGAAGGCCGTGAGGGTGAAGGTATGGTCTTCAAGGATATTGATGAGGCAGTTATGGCTTATCGTAATGGTTATGTTCACTTGCATAGCCGTGTCGGTATCGCAGTAGACAGCATGCCTGATAAACCTTGGAAAGAAAACCAACTTCACAAGATTTTGGTTACAACTGTTGGTAAGATTCTCTTTAACTCAATCATTCCAGCAGAAATTCCATATCTTCAAGAAACAACAAATGAGAACTTGACAGATAGTACACCAGATAAGTACTTCCTTGAACCAGGTCAAGATATCCAAACAGTTATTGATAGTTTGGAAATTAATGCGCCATTCAAGAAGAAAAATCTTGGTAACATCATCGCTGAAACCTTCAAACGTCTTCGTACGACTGAAACATCAGCCTTCCTTGACCGTTTGAAAGACCTTGGTTACTACCACTCAACACTTGCTGGTTTGACAGTGGGTATCGCCGATATCCCAGTTATCGATAACAAACAAGAAATTATCGATGCTGCTCACCATCGTGTTGAAGAAATTAACAAGGCCTTCCGTCGTGGTTTGATGACAGATGATGACCGTTATGTTGCTGTTACAACAACATGGCGTGAAGCGAAAGAAGCACTTGAAAAACGTCTGATTGAGACACAAGATCCTAAGAACCCAATCGTTATGATGATGGACTCAGGAGCTCGTGGTAACATCTCTAACTTCTCTCAACTTGCCGGTATGCGTGGTTTGATGGCCGCGCCTAACGGACGTATCATGGAATTGCCTATCCTTTCAAACTTCCGTGAAGGTTTGAGCGTTTTGGAAATGTTCTTCTCTACTCACGGTGCGCGTAAAGGTATGACCGATACGGCCCTTAAGACAGCCGACTCAGGTTACCTTACTCGTCGTTTGGTTGACGTTGCCCAAGATGTTATCATCCGTGAAGATGACTGTGGAACAGACCGTGGTCTTCTCATCCGTGCGATTACTGACGGTAAAGAAGTTACGGAAACACTTGAAGAACGTCTTCAAGGTCGTTACACTAAGAAATCAGTTAAGAATCCTACAACAGGTGAAGTAATCGTAGGTCCAGATACTTTGATTACTGAAGACATGGCTGCTGCTATTGTCAATGCTGGTGTTGAAGAAGTAACTATCCGTTCAGTCTTTACATGTAACACACGTCACGGTGTCTGCCGTCACTGTTACGGTATCAACTTGGCAACAGGTGATGCGGTTGAAGTTGGTGAAGCAGTTGGTACTATCGCCGCTCAATCTATCGGGGAACCTGGTACACAGCTTACTATGCGTACCTTCCACACCGGTGGGGTAGCCTCAAACACCGATATCACACAGGGTCTTCCACGTATCCAGGAAATCTTTGAAGCACGTAACCCTAAAGGGGAAGCGGTTATCACTGAAGTTAAAGGTACTGTTATTGAAATCGAAGAAGATGCCGCAACACGTACTAAGAAAGTCTTCGTTCAAGGTAAGACTGGAATGGGTGAATACGTTGTTCCATTTACAGCTCGTATGAAAGTTGAAGTGGGTGACGAAGTACACCGTGGTGCAGCCTTGACAGAAGGGTCAATCCAACCTAAACGTCTCCTTGAAGTGCGTGATACCTTGTCAGTTGAAACTTATCTTCTTGCAGAAGTACAAAAAGTTTACCGTAGCCAAGGGGTAGAAATCGGTGACAAACACGTCGAAGTAATGGTTCGTCAAATGCTTCGTAAAGTACGTGTTATGGATCCAGGTGATACAGATCTCCTTCCAGGTACACTTATGGACATTTCTGACTTCACAGATGCTAACAAGGATATTGTTATCTCTGGTGGTGTTCCTGCAACATCTCGTCCAGTTCTTCTTGGTATTACGAAAGCCTCACTTGAAACAAATTCATTCTTGTCAGCGGCTTCCTTCCAAGAAACAACACGTGTGCTTACAGATGCAGCTATCCGTGGTAAGAAAGACCATCTCCTTGGTCTTAAAGAAAATGTTATCATTGGTAAGACTATTCCTGCTGGTACAGGTATGGCTCGTTACCGTAACATTGAACCACTTTCAGTTAACGAAGTTGAAGTTATTGAAAATATTGCTGTTGATGAAGCAATTGTGGAATCATCTGAAGACTAAAACGAAATCAAAAGAACTCACAATTCATTGTGAGTTCTTTTCGTATTTATATGACTAGAATTTCTTCAATTTTTGATAAATATAAAATATAAGACCATTTTTTTTATCTTTTCCAGAAAATTTTGTATAATAGGAACACCAAAGATGAAGTGAGAAAGAAAAATGTACCAAGTAGTTGAAATGAAAGGGGATTTGGAACCGTGGTGGTTCTTAGAAGGCTGGCAAGAAGATATCATCAGTACTAAGGAATTTGAAAATTTTTATGATGCCCTCAAGTACTATAAAAAACTTTGGTTTGCCATGGAAGAAACCTTGCCAAGTTATATCAGCCGTAGTAGTGTCATGACTGCTTTTTGGGACCAAGAGGATAAACACTGGTGTGAGGAGTGTGACGAATACCTGCAGGTCTATCAATCGATTGCTCTTTTGGATGATTGGCAGGAAATTCCTGAGGAAAAATACCGTCCGGGATATGAAAAGCGAAATGATCTTCCAAATCATGCCCACTGTAAAATTAAACGTTAAACAATGCAGAAGCTCGAATTTTTTTCGGGCTTCTTTTCATTTTCTTAAACTTTTTACGAATAGGTTTATGAGGAGGTCCTTATGGTAACAGAATTTGCTAAGGAAATGATCAAAAATGCTGATAGTTGTGGGGCTCAAGACATCTATGTCATTCCACGTCAGGATAATTACGAGCTCTATATGCGAGTTGGCCAGGAGAGGAGATTAATTGATGTATATCGGCCTGATTTCATGGCTAGTCTTATTGGTCACTTTAAATTTGTGGCGGGAATGATGGTGGGTGAGAAGCGTAGGAGTCAACTAGGTTCCTGTGACTATGATTGTGGTGATGGTCAAAGGGTTTCTCTGCGTTTATCAACCGTTGGGGATTATCGCGGCTTAGAAAGTTTAGTTATTCGTGTTCTACATTCCGAACGTCGAGAATTGGTGTATTGGAATCAAGGAATCCAGCCGATTATGGATGCTTTGGATTATCGTGGCTTGTATCTCTTTGCAGGTCCCGTAGGTTCTGGAAAGACTACGCTTATGCATGAATTGGTTCAGGAGCGTTTTAAGGGACAGCAGGTGATTTCGATTGAAGATCCTGTGGAAATTAAACAGGATAATGTCTTGCAACTCCAGGTAAATCAGGCAATTGACATGACCTATGATAATTTGATTAAGCTATCACTACGTCACCGCCCGGATGTTTTGATTATTGGAGAAATTCGAGATAAGGAGACTGCTCGAGCGGTTATTAGAGCTAGTCTGACAGGAGTGACTGTTCTTTCAACTATTCACGCAAAGAGTGTGGCAGGTGTTTATGAGCGTCTTCTGGACCTTGGTGTAGATAAGTCTGAGTTGGATAATGCTCTTCAAGGGATTGCCTATATGCGTTTGATTAAGGGAGGAGGTGTGATTGATTTTGCCAGTGAAAATTTCCAAAGCCATTCGTCAACCAGCTGGAACCAACAGTTGGAAGGCTTGGTTCAACAAGGATATCTCACTGAAGGGGATATCCAAGGGGAAAAAATTAAAGATTAATCAGCAAGTCAAGGTTATCCAGCTTTTCAAACAACTTCTAAAGGCAGGGTTTACTTTAACTGAAATCGTAGCCTTTTTGGAGCGAAGTCACTTGTTGAAAGAATCGTCATTATCTCTTATGAAAGCAAGCTTAATGCGAGGCGACAGGCTAGACCAGATGTTTGCGTCAGTGGGTTTTTCGGACAATATTGTTACTCAGATTGCCCTTGCTGATAAGCACGGTAATCTTCTAGGTAGTTTAACCAAGATTGAAACCTACATGCTTCGCATGACCAAGGTTCGCAAGAAACTCATGGAGGTAGCGACCTACCCTATCCTACTCCTGGGTTTCCTGATTCTGATTATGTTAGGACTTAAAAATTATCTTTTACCTCAACTGTTAGAGGGTGATGGTAAGGATAATTGGGCTGTACAGTTGGTTCAAATCTTTCCCCAGCTCTTTTTTGTGACTTTGTGCGGACTGCTTGTATTAAGCTTAATTCTCTATCTATGGGTGAAACGCCAGCCAGCCCTTGTCTTTTATCGACGAATGGCAAAAATCCCTTTTATAGGCCAAACTGTCAGGCTATATACGACCGCCTATTATGCTAGAGAATGGGGAAATCTCTTAGGGCAAGGTATTGACTTGCTAGACTTGGTTGCTCTAATGAAAGAGCAAAAGTCCAAGCTCTTTCGTGAGCTGGGGACTGATTTAGAAGAAGCCTTGATGCTAGGACAGAGTTTTCCTGACCGTATTGCTAGTCACCCTTTCTTCACTAAGGAACTATCCTTAATTATTGCTTATGGAGAGGCTAATGCTAGGTTGGGCTATGAGTTAGAAGTCTATGCTGAAGAGGTTTGGCAGGCTTTCTTTAACCGTCTTAATAAGGCAACAACCTTTGTGCAACCCCTCATTTTTGTTATTGTTGCTGTCGTGATTGTAATGATCTATGCAGCTATGCTATTACCAATGTATCAAAATATGGAAGGAATGATGTCATGAAAATGATGTTGAAAAAATTGAATGCCGTTAAATTACGTGCTTTTACGCTGATTGAAATGCTGGTCGTGCTTCTCATTATCAGTATTCTCCTTTTGCTCTTTGTACCTAACTTGAGCAAGCAGAAGGATTCTGTTAAAGAGACTGGAAATGCGGCTGTGGTCAAGGTCGTGGATTCTCAAGCAGAACTTTATGAAATGAAGAATAACAAGACAGCTAGCTTAGCCGCTCTTGTTTCAGAAGGTCAAATCACGCAAAAACAGGCAGATTCATACAATGATTACTATGCGAAACATGGTGGCGAAAGCCGCTCAGTGGCCAATTAGAGCCTTTACCTTGTTGGAGAGTCTGGTGACTTTAGCAGTGGTTGCCTTTCTCACTCTGAGTTTATCAGGCTCAGTCACAGGTATTTTTCAGCAGGTTGAGACTAATCTTTTTTATCTGCGCTTTGAGTACCTATACCGAGATAGTCAGCGCTTGGCAGCGGCGGAAGGGTCCAATGTTGAATTGCAGTTGGCCAAGGATAAAATCAGTAACGGAAAATCAAGTCTGGTGATTCCTAAAAATATACATCTGGATAAGGGGCAGACGCTAGTGTTTGATGCCAAAGGAGGCAACTCTAGCCTCACAAAGATTCGTTTTTCAAGTGATAAGGAGGTGGTGACCTATCAGCTTAATATGGGCAGCGGTAAATATAAAAAGACGGTCTCTTAGAGGCTATATTCTTATCGAAAGCCTGGTAGCAATGGCTGTTTTAGTACTTGTCAGTGGTCTTATTTTGGAACAAATCAATACCAATCGTAGGCTAATGGCTAGGAATCTCCACCAACAGGAGGTCTTGAGTGTGGCAACCATGGCAGTTCAGACCAAACAGGATCAGTTGACCTTAAATGGCATCACAGTGACAGTTAAACGTAGCAAGCAAGGTATCGCGGTTTATGAATCAGGAAAGGAGATTATTCATGTCTCTCAATAGCAAGGTTCGTGCTTTTACCCTCTTGGAATGTCTAGTAGCTCTATTGGTGATTGCTGGTTCAATTCAAGTTTATCAAGGTCTGACCACAGTATTGGTGAGCAATGTTAAGCAGGTCAAGCAACAAGAAAACCAAGACTGGCTCCTATTTGTTCAACAAATGGAGGCAGAATTAGAAGGTTGTCAGTTGGTAAAGGTAGAGGGGAACAAACTCTATGTCAAGCAGGATAATCAAGACTTAGCTTTTGGACTATCAAGTGCTACTGATTTTCGAAAAACAAATGCTGATGGTCGAGGTTACCAACCTATGCTTTTTAATGTAAAATCTAGTACGATAAGCCAAAAGAGCCAGATAGTCACCATCCAAGTGACTCTTAAAAATGGGCTACAAAGGAGTTTTGTTTATGCTTTTGAAAAAACAAGTTAGGGGAGGTGTTCTCCTATATGCTCTGTTTATGGCTGGCATTTTCACACTCCTTCTTCATGTTTATCTGGAGCGGGTGGTTGCTAGCTCTAGACAGAACCAAGCGCAAATGATCTCCAGTCAGAGTCGTCTCATGGCAGAGATGACCATGGACTTGGCGGACAAGGAAGCAGGTGCTTTTAGTTTCTCTCAGGGAACTACGACTTATGAGGTTAAGGACAAACAAGTGATTGTTAGAGTTGCCAGTAAAGGTCAAATCAAGACCTATCGTTATGTGAAGAAGCAGGAGCAGAAATAGAAATTCTCTTTCCTTTTTGATATGATAGAAGGACGGAGGAAATCATGAATTTTGAAGCAATTGAGACAGCCTTTGAGCTGTTGTTAGAAAATGTCCAAACCATTGAAAATGATCTTGGAACCCATGCTTACGATGCGCTTATTGAGCAAAATTCCTATTATTTGGGGGCTGAGGTAGCTAATGAAGTCATCATCAAAAACAACGAGAAATTACGTGCCCTTGATCTAAGTAAAGAGGAGTGGCGTCGTGCTTTTCAGTTCTTGTTTATTAAACTAGGGCAATTGGAAGCCTTACAAGCCAATCACCAATTTACACCGGATGCTATTGGATTTATCATTCTTTACCTACTTGAAGGTTTGACCAAGGACGACCAATTAGATATTTTGGAGATTGGTTCGGGGACAGGAAACTTGGCTGAAACTCTTCTAAATAATAGTCAGAAAACCCTTAATTATATGGGAATGGAAGTTGACGATCTCCTTATCGATTTGTCAGCTAGCATTGCTGATGTGGTGAATTCAAGTGCAGTTTACATCCAAGAAGATGCTGTTCGACCACACATTCTCAAAGAGAGTGATGTTATTATCAGTGATCTACCTGTTGGTTATTACCCAAATGATGAGATTGCGAGTCGTTTCAAGGTTGCAGCAACCGGTGAACACACCTATGCCCATCACCTTCTCATGGAGCAATCACTCAAGTACCTGAAGAAAGATGGTATTGCTATTCTTTTGGCACCAACTAATCTTTTGACAAGCCCACAAAGTGATTTGCTTAAGAAATGGCTATCAGGATATGCTGATATTATTGCCGTTATCACTCTTCCAGAAGCAGCTTTTGGCAATAAACATAACATGAAGTCTATCTTTGTGCTTAAAAAACAAACTGAAAATGCTCCTGAGACCTTTGTTTATCCACTTAGTGATTTGCAAAACCCAGAGGTCCTCAAAGATTTTACAGAGAATTTCCAAAAATGGAAATCAGATAATTCCATTTTCTAGCAAAACATGTTAGAATAGGACTATATTATTGAAAGCGTTTTACAAAGAGGTGGCTTATGACAAAAACAATAGCAATTAATGCAGGAAGCTCAAGCTTGAAATGGCAACTATATGAGATGCCAGATGAAGTTGTTCTTGCTAAGGGTTTGATTGAACGTATCGGCTTGAAAGATTCTGTTTCAACAGTAAAATTTGATGACCGTTCAGAATCGCAAACTCTAGATATTGCTGACCATGTTCAGGCAGTAAAAATCTTGCTTGATGATTTGATTCGTTTTGATATTATCAAGAGCTATGATGAAATTACAGGTGTTGGTCACCGTGTGGTTGCTGGTGGAGAATATTTCAAAGAATCAAGCTTGGTGGATGAAGATGCCTTGGCTAAGATTGAAGAATTGTCAGCCTTAGCGCCTTTACACAATCCAGGTGCAGCTTCAGGGATTCGTGCCTTTAAGGAGCTCCTCCCAGATATTACAAGTGTTGCTGTTTTTGATACAGCCTTCCATACATCTATGCCGGAAGTGGCCTACCGTTATCCAGTGCCTAATCGTTACTATACAGACTACCAAGTCCGTAAGTATGGAGCACACGGAACTAGCCACCAATATGTTTCTCAAGAAGCAGCTAAGTTGTTAGGTAAGCCAATTGAAGAAACTAAGATTATCACAGCCCATGTGGGAAATGGTGTTTCTATTACTGCCGTTGATGGTGGTAAATCAGTAGACACGTCAATGGGGTTGACACCACTTGGTGGCGTTATGATGGGAACACGTACTGGGGACCTTGACCCTGCGATTATTCCATTTGTTATTGATCGTGAGCCTGAAATGGCAGATGCTGAGCGTATCCGTCACGTCTTTAATAAGGAATCAGGTCTTCTTGGCATTTCTGAAAAATCAAGTGATATGCGTGATATCATTGCTGGTAAGAATGCTGGTGATGAAAAATGTGCCTTGGCCTATGATCTTTATGTGGATCGTTTGCGTAAATACATCGCTCAATACTTCGGTGTGTTGAACGGAGCGGATGCTATCGTCTTTACAGCAGGTATTGGTGAAAACTCTGCGGAAGTTCGTGCTTCAGTTTTGGATGGTCTCACTTGGTTTGGTATTGAAGTGGATCCTGAAAAGAATGTCTTTGGACATGTAGGCGATATTACAACAGCAGAGTCAGCTGTTAAAGTATTTGTTATCCCAACAGATGAAGAGTTGGTGATTGCGCGTGATGTTGAGCGCCTTAAAACTAAATAAGTTATCAAAAATTTGATAAGACCAGAAAAGTTGGCCGAGTGATTGGCTAGCTTTTTTGAATGCTCTGAAAGCATCATTTGTCGATGTCTATATATGTGTAATTCAATAAGTAAAGAAAACTTTACAAAAAATGTAAAAAAGACTTTACAAAATATGTAAAGTAGACTATACTATAAATGTAAAGTTAACTTAACAAATAAAAGTAAGGAGTTTAACTATTTGAGAATAAACGATAAGGTTGAGGTACTACATGGAAACAAAAATTCAGGAACTTCGCAAGGCTAATAAGATTAGTCAGGCAGAGTTAGCAGATGAAATGGGGGTCACGAGACAGACCATCATTTCACTCGAAAAAGGTCGCTATAATGCGTCGTTGGAACTGGCTTTTAAAATTGCTAGATATTTTGGAAAGACTATTGAAGAAGTCTTTATTTTTGAGGAAGATTAAGGAGAAAAGATATGTTTAAACAAGTCATGAAGAAAATTGGTGTTATTGTTTTAGCGCTCACTCTACTAATCTTAGATTTAACACTATTAGGTGCTTTCCCGCTACTTACTCAGGATGGTAAGTTTTCACTTGTGGAGCAAATAGGTTACGGTATTTGGGCATTAGGGAGTTTGGCTATTTTTATCGTGATTGCTTATAGATTTAAACTCTTATCGCTTAAAGAGATTAATTGGAGACGTCTCGTTGCGATTGCTTCTCTCAATCTCGTCATCTTTTTCCTAGGTGATCTTCTAGGGTATTTTATTGGTCAGTTAACACACAATGCGACTATGGAAAATCAAGATGCTTTAAATGATATCTTTGCCCACGTACCATTCTATCTTCACCTAGTAGTCGCCGGTTTTATTATTCCGATTATGGAAGAAATCATTTTTAGGGGACTCTTAGCCAAGGTGCTCTTTGGAAAATACTTTAAGACGGGTCTTGTTATTTCCAGTCTTCTCTTTATGGCTGGTCACTCAGCATTTACGCTTCAGACAATTGTCATCTATGGTATTATGTCAGCTGGTCTTGCGATAACATATTATAAGACTAAGCGTATCGAGTACAGTATGGGTGTTCATATCTTAAACAATAGCATAAGTGTACTACTCAGTCTTTTCGTTTAAGGTGAATAAGTGTTTAAAGTTGTCAGTGAAAAAAGTTATATTGCTCTTATAAAGGATAATAGAGGGAGTGTTAAGATATGTTAATAAAAATGTTATTAGGAAAGAGAAAAACAGAGGCCGAGTTTAAGAAATACATTACACGAGTAGCCTGTTCTCTTTTGTCTTTGGGTGTTTTGGGTTTGTTTGTTGTTCGCTCTAACAGTCTTAGTGATTATGCTCTAGGATTAGTATTGGGATTTACCATTGGGGTTTATGTCTTGTCAATCTATTATTTTGCTACACTTACCCATCCCAAACGTCTTCATCGGATGTATATTGCTGCCTACGATGAGCGAAATAAACAGATTTTAATGGCGACAGCAGTTGCAACTCTGATTTTAGAGTTTTTGCTTATCTTTGCTTTGATTGCCCTATATGCCTTTGTCAATATTCAGTTGCCATATGTTACAGTCTTATCAGTCTTGCTCTATGGTTTAGTATTGGGATTTGCTCTTATTCGTCTCATCCTATCTAAAATAGGATAAGAGTCTATATTATCTTGAAAAACTCCTCTTTCGTTTTCTTTTTGTCTTGTCAAATAAGTTATGTTGTATTATAATAAAAGTACAAACAGATGATGAAAAGAGGTGGATTCTCATGAACAAAGGGTCAATTCTCAAACGCTTTCTTTATTTTTTACTAGCTTTCCTAATACTAATTATTGATCAAGTTCCAACCATCTATTTAGGTGTCAAAGATATAAGGCTGGTCTGTCTCTTAATTTTTGTCTTGCTTCTTATGAGCGCAGGAGCTCTTTTCTTAGGAAAACGTCTTGGGCTTTTCGAAGGCTTTAAGGCCCTTTCTTCCCTGAGGGCCTGGGGTATGATTGGCTTGACCTACCTAGGTATTTATATCGTTACTAGGATTGGTTCTATAGTCATGATGATGGAAGGTGTTAGTAATAGCACCAATCAGGCAGCCATAGAAAATGCCCATATGAATCCCTTCCTTCTCATAACGTTTACAGTAATTATGGCACCAATTGTGGAAGAGCTGGTTTTTCGCGGGCTTCTCATGGGACGCGTCTTTAATCCAGATTCTATTGTTGGCTTGATTGTTAGTAGTTTACTTTTTGGCCTTGTTCATATGCCGAATAGTATCGGTGTTTGGATTATATATGCAGGTATGGGGTTTGTCCTTGGGATAGCATATCGTAAGTTTCAAAAGTTAGAGTATTGTATCATGGCCCATATCATTAACAATAGTATTGCGGTTTCAATGTTATTACTCTTACAATTTTTAGCACCATATATCAAATAAAGCTCGGAATCTTCCGAGCTTTTTTCTTATAGTTTTTTAGCTTTAGCAATGGTGGTATCAATACTTGAAACCACACTATGGGTGAGGCCTGTACGCTCAAGGTCCATGAGACCGGCGATAGTAGTCCCACCAGGGCTACATACCTTGTCAATAAGATCATGTGGACTGTCGCTACCAAGACTGAGATTTTCAGCGGTAGCTAGAACAGTCTGTGTGGCAATGGTCAGAGCGACCTGCTTACTTAGGCCGTTTTTGACACCAGCCTTGGCTAGAGCCTCGATAAAGAGGGCGATGTAGGCAGGGCTAGAACCTGCTAAGGCAGTAAAGGTATCAAAATCCTTCTCAGCCAATTCAACAGTGGTTCCAAAACTGTCTGTGATTTCCTTGGCAACTGCTAAAAGGTCCTCGGATACCTTATCATTAGTGCAAAGACCAGTAGTGCTTTTGAGAATTTGAGCATTAAGGTTCGGCATGATACGAATAAGAGGAAGGTCTGGACTGGTGAGGGAAGCGAGGCGTTCTAAGGTCACTCCAGCAGCCATACTTATGATAGGTTGATGGAAATTGAGATCGGCTAGTACCTTATCAAACATTTGAGGTTTGATACCAAGGATGACCAGGTCAGCATTATCCAACAATTCCTGATGGGAAGCAGCCGCTTCAACCTCTAGTTCCTCTGCAATCTGGCGTGAACGAGCCAAGGAAGACCCTGAAATAATGATACGATGTGAGCTTGTATTTAGGCCGTTGATAATGGCTGTTGCCATTTTTCCGACACCGATAAAACCTATAATCATGGGTTACTCCTTGTCTTAGTAGTTTTTAATTAAATCTACTGTCGAGCGATCCAACTTCTTAACAATAGCTTGTAAGAAGGCCTGTGCTTCTAGGAAGTCATCCATCGCATAAAGGGTTTGGTGTGAGTGAATGTAGCGGGCACAAACACCGATAGTTGTTGATGGAACACCAGCATTCTGCAAGTGAGCGGCACCAGCATCTGTTCCGCCCGCAGCACAGTAGTATTGGTATTTGATACCAGCTTCTTCAGCAGTAGTTAAAAGGAAATCTTTCATATTGGGCAACATGATGTGACCTGGATCGAAGAAACGAATAAGTGTACCATCACCTACCTTACCTTGATTACCATAGATATCACCTGCAGGAGAACAGTCCACTGCAAAGAAAACTTCAGGATCAATTTTAGTGGTAGAGACATGGGCACCACGTAAACCAACTTCTTCTTGAACATTGGCCCCAGCGATTAGAGTATTGTTGAGTTCTTGATCCTTAACGTTTTCCAAGAGTTCACGAATCATGAGAACACCATAACGGTTATCCCAAGCTTTAGAAATGACATTCTTTTGATTGGCTGTGAGAATCGTTTCTGATTCAGGAATGATGACATCACCTGGGAAAACGCCGTAGGCATTTGCTTCTTCTTGGTTGGCAAAACCAGCATCAAAGACGATATCAGAAACACTGGGAAGACTTGAAGCTCCACCGCTAGCACGTAAGAAATGAGGTGGCACTGAACCTGAGATGACAGGATAGGTACGGCCGTCACGAGTGTGTAGAGTGAAGCGTTGTGAGCTGACAACAAGTGGGTTCCAACCACCAAGTTCAACGACACGGAAAGTTCCGTCTGCTTTGATTTCCTTAATCATAAACCCAACTTCATCCATGTGGGCAGCCACAAGCACCTTAGGGGCATTTTCTGCTTGGCTATGCTTGATACCGAAAATACCACCGAGACCATCTGTTTGGACTTCATCTACAAGTGGGGTGATGTTGTTGCGAAGGTAGTCGCGTACAGGAGCTTCAAAGCCTGAAGTAGCACTGAGCTCGGTTACTTCTTTAATTTTGTCAAATAGGGTAGTCATAAAATCCTCCTTGAGTAGTACTTGCTACTATTTTAGCACGATTCTCAAGAGATAGGTAGCCTCTCCCCATTCGTCTAAAATTATGGTAAAATGTTTCTTATGAAACGTAAAACATTGGCCTTGTTTGCTGGAGGCGTAGGAGCTTTAGGTCTCTTGGCAATGGCAGAGAAGTATAGACAGTCACGTACAGAAATGAAGAAGGCTGCATTAATCCAAGATATTAGACAAGAATTATCTCACTTGGGGACTATCGCAGTCCTTTATACAAATCCCACTGATAAGGAAAATCCAGGACTTACAGGAGGTATCGTCTTAGAGGATGGACGTTCCTATAGCTTTGTTTATGCAGAGGATATCTTGACCTATGAGGAGGAGCAGGCATGATTATTCCTAAGAATCTTGAAGAATTGGCAAGCTATGTTGAAAGTGATCAAAAGGTGGTTTTCTTTTTCACTGCCGATTGGTGTCCAGACTGCCAGTTTATCTATCCCGTTATGCCTGAAATTGAAGCCCTCCATCCAGATATGACCTTTGTGCGTGTTAACCGTGATGATTATATGGCTTTGGCGCAAACTTGGAATATTTTTGGTATCCCAAGTTTTGTCGTGACTCAGAAAGGTCAGGAATTGGGACGCTTGGTCAATAAAGCTCGTAAAACCAAAGAAGAAGTCAATGCCTTTTTGTCGGAGATTTAAAAGATGAAAATCAATCACTTTCCTAATATCTCTCTTGATATTTCAGAAACTAAAGAAAAGTATCTGACAGAAAAAAATGAGGAGATCATCGAAGAATTATGCCAAATTTTAGTAGAGCATTCCAAAATTGAAAGTGATATCTTCCTAAAACACCAAGAAATAAACACCTACAAAAAGGAAAATAATCTGCCTACACATCAAACTATTCCTGGGGAAATGGAGTTATTTGATGAATTTAAAGAGAAGTTGACTCCTTTAGCTCAAAAATACTTGACTGATAACTGTTATAAAAGAGGTTTTTCAGCTTCTTTTGGTTCTCCAGGCACCTATGATTTTGTGTTAGAGCCCTGTCGAGTTAAGTTTATTATGAAGAGTAAGGCTAAGATGTTTCTCGAATTTTCTTATGGGAATGACTTTTGGTACCATAAACAATTTATCGTAAAATTAACAGAGAGTGACTGGAAAATTGACAAGATTAGTTATCGCTATGGTAGTAATGACGATTCTTGGCATGTCAGTCGATTTTAAAATCTATAAAAGAACTATTGAAGGAGAACCCATGATTTTTGCATACAATAAGGAACAAGTTGGTGACGTTTTGTTGGTTATCTTGGAAGATACTAAGGACATCAAACGTAGCGTAGAACGTAAAGGTAAAGTGGCGCGTGTCACAGCTGATGAAACAGGCAAGACTCTTGCTTGGAATATTTTTGAAGCGTCAAGCCTCATTGATATTGAAGGTAACGGTCAAGTTTTCTTGTCAGACCAAGATGTAGCTGTTTTGAACGAGGAATTGGCTAAAGAGGGCTTTGAAGAGCGTTTGGAAAACACACAAGGTCCAGTCTTTGTGGTTGGACAAATTGATGAAATGGTTGCACATCCAGACAGTGACCACCTTAACATCTGCCAAGTGAACATCGGTGATAAGAAGGTCCAAATCGTTGCAGGAGCACCAAACGCAGCGCTTGGGCTTAAAACTATCGTAGCCCTTCCTGGTGCTATGATGCCTAGTGGTGCCCTTATCTTCCCAGGAAAACTTCGTGGTGAAGATAGTTATGGTATGATGTGTGCCCCACGTGAGTTGGCACTTCCAAATGCCCCACAAAAACGTGGTATTATTGAGCTTGATGATTCAGCAGTAGTCGGTGAGGCTTTTGATCCAGCTAAACACTGGAAAGGGTAAATAAGACAAGAAGCGGTAAGTATATACCGCTTTTTTTTAGGAGAGCTCGTCTTGGCAAATGGTTCAAAATTTCGAGAACCTCTTTATGCTTACCAAGTTCATCATCAAAATATAATAGTATTGCTCTCAATCTCTATTATTTGCCAAAACAACTTTATCCGAGCAATTATCTAAAAAATGTGGCTTCAAGTTTATTAATCAAGTTGTGTTTTATTTATCTGTCAGACTCAGATTTGGTGATGATTATATAAAGAAAGGAAAGTTCAATGGTTTACAACAAACATAAGGGAGTCCTTGTTTTTATGATTCTCTATACAGTCCTTTTTGTTTTTGACGGTATACGAGTATTTGATGCTCCCTTACCTTCTTCTTTAACGACCTATTTAGTTTATACCATCATGTTTTTGTATGGTTGCTTCTTATTTAAGTCTGAATTGCTCAAAAAGTGGAAAGAGGTCAGAAGTTCTAAAAGAAAATTTTTCTTGGGGGTTTTAAAAGGCTGGCTCTTACTTGTCCTGGTGACCATTTTCTTTGGACTACTATCGGCAATATTGAGGCAGGTTTTGGGACTAAGTGAACAAGGACTAAACGAGGCTAATATACAAAGTACCTTTAAAGAACAACCACTACTGATAGCAGTTTTCGCCTGTATCATTGGACCTTTTGTGGAAGAACTCTTTTTCCGTCAAATTTTATTGCATTGTTTACAGAGACATTTGCCAAGCTGGCTAAGCATTTGTGTGGTAGGATTTGTTTTCGCCTTGACCCATATGCACAGTTTGTCTTTATCAGAGTGGGTCAGTGCAGTTGGTTACTTAGGTGGCGGAGTAGCCCTTTCAATTATTTATGTGAATGAAAAGGGAAATATTTACTATCCCTTGATGGTTCATGTGCTAGGAAATATTTTATCTTTTATAGTATTGGTCATTGGTAGTGTGCAATAAGTGAATTCCAAACTATTTCAGCTTACAAAGAAAAGGCAAAGGACTCTCGTCTCTCTTCTATCAATAAAACAACTTCAAAACGGAGTGTTAAAATTATTTTAAGTGGTAATTCTGGGTCAGCAGAGGATGATTTGAGTAAGTAAACTAATGACAAGTTTGTATGGCGATAACTGTTCTTTGAATCGACAGCTCATACCAAGCTTCCTACTTCCTTTGCTAGTAGCTCAGCTCATCTTCAGATGTCTAATATTTAGTGACAAGTACATTTATTGCAGAACTCATCCTGCTTTTCACCCGAATAGATTTTACTTTTTTCTATTTAATTGAAGTCAATAATGTGATATATATATCTTATTTTTATTCTTGCTTTTTCAAAATCTGTCACTTTTTTTACTTCTGCTTACGAATAGATAGGTGGAGGTAAAAAAATGTATAACAAAGTTATTTTAATTGGACGTTTGACGGCGACTCCTGAAATGGTAAAAACTGCTAGCGATAGGTCTTTTACACGTGTTACAGTTGCGGTTAATCGTCGCTATAAGACGCAAAATGGTGAGCGTGAGGCTGACTTTATTACAGTGGTTGTCTGGGGGCGTTTGGCTGAGACCTTAGCATCTTATGCTAGCAAGGGGAGTTTAATTTCTCTTGATGGTGAGCTTCGTACTCGTAAGTACGATAAGGATGGTCAAACTCATTACGTTACTGAAGTGCTTTGTTCCTCTTTCCAACTTCTGGAGAGTCGTGCTCAGCGTGCTGTTAGGGAAAATAATCCTGATAATGACTTGGCTGACCTCGTCTTGGAAGAAGAACTTCCCTTCTAGTTTATCCTTTGACTAGCTATCTAGGTCTCCTATCTTTGAAGCAACCTCTCTAAAAAATCATGATCTTGTTCCATACCTTGTTTTAAAGAATTGTTGGAGATAAAATATTAAACACTTGTTAGACTAATAAACAGTAAAATTAGATAAGACTTAGGATGATAGGTGTTTAATAGTGTAGATAGACTAGAAAAAATAGTTTAGGAAGCCTTAAAATGTTGATATATCAACGTTTTAAATGTTAAACAAAATATTCAAAACAATGCATACAATTAACAGTTATTTCTAATGCATATCATTGTTTTATTACCGATTTTTAAATTAAATGATAGAGGTTTCATGATAAACTATAGGTGGGTAAGGAAAAAGCTATAAAAGTTACTTTTATAGTAGGCATTATTTGTTTGGAAGGAAAGTGTGAAATATCACAACTATAACGCTATCCTTGCAATTGTTTGAAACAGTTGCATTTTTGTTTATCGTTGTGAGGCCTTAGGCCTATATAATGATTTCACAGACAATTGACTATGACACTCCGACTGACATATGAATTAGGATGTTAAGCGGTCGTTGACTTTTCGTCTAGCCTTGGGGGAACACATTGGTGTGATTCCTAAGACTCACCAGACTAATGTGTTTGAAGCTAGGATGATTCGTCTTAGCTTTTTTTGTGTCCTTTAGAAAGGGAATATCATTCTTATGCTATAATAGAAGGACTAGGCGAGATATTGTCTCGCAAATCTTGGAACGGGAGTGACACTAATGCTTGACTTTACCCAAGAAGAGAAAGATTTTTTTATGTCTGAAGCTCTTAAGGAGGCCGAAAAATCTCTAGATAAAGCAGAGATTCCAATTGGATGTGTCATCGTTAAAGATGGAGAAGTCTTAGGTCGTGGGCACAATGCACGTGAGGAGCTCAATCAAGCTATCATGCATGCGGAGGTCATGGCTATTCAGGAGGCTAATAGGACTGTGGGCAATTGGCGTTTGTTAGATTGTACCCTCTTTGTAACCATCGAACCCTGTGTAATGTGTAGTGGGGCAATTGGCTTGGCTCGTATTCCTAAAGTTATCTATGGAGCAAGCAATCAAAAGTTTGGTGGTGCGGGTAGCCTTTACGATATCCTAAGAGACGAGCGCCTCAACCATCGCGTAGAAGTAGAGACTGGTGTCATGGAGGAAGAGTGTGCTAAGATTATGCAAGACTTTTTCCGTCAGAGTCGTGAACGTAAAAAAGAAGCCAAACGATTGGCTAAATTGGAAACAAGGCAAGATATGTAAACAAAAGTGCAAGGCCCTTTGGCCTTGCACTTTTTAATGGAAGATGAGTTTTTGTTTTCCTGAAGGCAATTTAGGTCACTCTTTCTATGCTTTATTTTTTTCTTTCTCTCTTGTCAAAAGAAAAATAGGCATAAAGAGGATCAGAGTACCAAAAGCGGACTTCAAATTAGCATCAATAATTGGTGTTCCTAATCGTACATGAAAGATAAGGTTGATTAGGAGTATCAGAAGTAGGCTACCGATAATTCCAGCTAAAGCTATTTTTACGAGTAAATAGTTATTCGTTTTAGGTGATTGATTAGCAGTAGTATCATTTGTTTGATTTTTTGTATGTTTCATGAGTTATCATCCTCAAAATCTTTGAGATGTCAGCTGAGTTCTGTTAGTTAGTGGGTGAGGTTATAGAAAGACTTACCTGCAGCATAGCTAAGGTCATAAGTCAGTTTTGCAGCAGCAATGCCAACAGAAATAGCGGCCCAAGGAACCACTCCACCTGATACAGCTTCAAGTTCTTGAGTAGTCATGTTTTTACGATTGTTAATGGTCTTAGTCATTGTTCATATGTCCTTTCTTTTATCGCGCAGAGTCCATGTAGCCATTGTAGGCTCCAAGGCATACCATAGTTCCAATAGGTCTTGAAGCTAGGCAGAGCCCTCCAATGGCAAGGTTAGTCTTCCATCCGCCTCCTGTTACTGAGGCTAGGTCAGCTGCCTTCATTTCTTTGTTAATCACTGTCATTCTCCTTTTTTTATTTTTGGTGAGTTTTTAAATCTCATACCCTCTCACCACGAGTTAAGAGGTATGTTAAACATGACTTCTCCTTTAAATAAAGTCAGCCATGTCACTAGCTTTTGGTGCTTTCCTCAAGCTATGGATTTATTATAAGGTGTCGAGAAATAAAAAAGTAGTGACATAAATGTCACCATGGTAAGTCTTATGTTTTATCGAAGTTTAGACTGACCGAAGGAAATAATAGGGATTGATAGGGGATAGGTCTAGCTAGTCTTATCATAAGTTCTCTACTTGCAATCACTGCAATTTATGGTATAATATTTTTCGGAGCAACATCTGTGCGTGAAGCGGGTCAGGGGAGGAATCCAGCAGCCCTAAGCGATTTCAGGTGTGTGCTCTTTTTTTGTGTCGAGGAGGATTTATGGCCAAATTTAGTGTTTTTAAAGATCAAGAGAGTCTTTTTGCTTGTCCTATCTGTCAAGCGCCAATGCATTTGGATTTGTCTAGCTTGGTTTGTCAGAATAGGCATACCTTTAATATCGCCAAGCAGGGCTTTGTCAATTTTTTGAGACAGACTAAGGGAGATAAGAACTATGATATGGCTTCTTTTGAAAAGAGGAGTCAGATTCTTGCGGCAGGCTATTACGATCCTATCCTGGAGGTGATTTCAGAGCGCTTGCGTGACCTTCCTGAACACTCGCACGTTCTAGATGTTGCCTGTGGTGAGGGCTATTATAGCCGTCAGTTGGCTCAAGAGTTTGACAAGGATTTCATGGCCTTTGATTTGTCTAAGGATTCTATCCTTCTTGCGGCTCGTCAAAATCCTCAGAAAAATGTAGCTTGGTTTGTTGGCGATTTGGCTCAATTGCCTTTACGTGAACACTGTATCGATGTGATTTTAGATATTTTTTCACCAGCTAATTATCAAGAATTTGGACGACTTTTGTCTGATCATGGCTTGGTTTTTAAGGTTATTCCTCATGAGGATCATCTTAAAGAGTTTCGCCAATTGTTACCGGAGGCGCAGGCTTATTCGAACCAGGATGTTCTGGAACATTTTCAAGAGTCCTGTGACCTTTTGGAGCGTGTGACGATTGCTAAGACTTGGTCTATGCCATCAGAGCATGTTCAAACATTTGCTGAGATGACACCTCTTTTTTTCCATGCCAATAAGGATACTTTGGACTTGACTTCAGTGACGCAATTAACCGTTGCGGGAGAACTGCTGATTGGCCGTATTAGAGATGATAAGCAATCCTAACAGTCGTTGGGATTTTTTTGATGGGAAAATGTCTCAGTTAGCTTGTTTGGTCTTCCTAAAAGGTGTATGATGAGAGCAATGAGTAAGAAAGTTTCAGTAATGGGTAAAAAGCGATGAAAAATAGAGCTTATAAGAACTACATTTTTGATTTTTATGGTACCTTGGTTGATATCTTAACTGATGAGAAGGATCCTGTGTTATGGGATAAACTAGGCCAACTATATCAGGCTTATGGAGCGGCTTATGAGGGCGAGACTCTTAAAAAGGCTTATGCTAAGCACGTGGATCAGGCCCGTAAGGAGTTAATAGATCTCAAAGGAGTTGCTTATCCAGAAATTGATTTAGCCCACATTTTTAACCAGCTTTATGTAGACGCTCGGCCTCAGTCTCGTAACTCTAATCAGCCGGAAGATTGGGGACAATTGATAGCAATGGTCTTTCGCGTCTTATCTCGCAAACATGTGACGGCTTATCCCCATACCAAGGAGGTGCTAGCCTTTCTAAAAGAGCAGGGCTGTCGGATTTATCTCTTGTCTAATGCTCAAGCAGCCTTTACTAACGCTGAGATTGACCTAATGGCGTTAAGACCTTATTTTGATGCTATTTACTTGTCTTCGGATGCCGGTATCTGTAAGCCGCAACCTGAATTTTTAAAGCAAGTTTTGGATGATCATGGGTTAAACCCGTCTGAGACAGTCATGGTTGGAAATGACTTAACGACTGATATTGCTGTGGCTGAAGCAGTTGGAATCGATAGTATCTTGCTCAATACCTTCCCTTATTCTCGTCGAGAACTGGAGAATTCCCCAATCAAGCCAGACCGAGTGATTACTGATATAGAAGCTCTAAAGACCAATTTTACATAAAAATACACTGTATTTGGCAAAAGCAAAGACAATTATCAGAATTTTTGGTATAATAATTCCTAACTTTATGTGAATGGAGAATCTCATGACTGCACAAAAAATGTCTGCACAAGAAATTATCGCTTTTATCGGTAATGCTGAAAAGAAAACGAATGTTAAAGTAACTTTTGAAGGGGAATTGGCAACTGCTGTTCCAGCTTCTGTCACTAAACTTGGTAACGTTCTTTTCGGAGACTGGAAAGATATCGAACCACTTCTTGCGAATTTGACTGAAAACAAGGACTATGTTGTGGAACAAGATGGCCGTAACTCAGCTGTTCCATTGCTTGATAAACGTCACCTTAATGCACGTATCGAACCAGGTGCTATTATCCGAGACCAAGTAACTATCGAAGACAATGCTGTCGTTATGATGGGTGCTGTAATCAATATCGGTGCTGAAATTGGTGCTGGTACTATGATTGATATGGGTGCTATCCTTGGTGGTCGTGCTACTGTTGGTAAAAACAGCCATATCGGTGCGGGTGCAGTCCTTGCTGGTGTGATTGAACCAGCTTCAGCAGACCCAGTTCGTATCGGTGATAACGTTCTTGTTGGTGCTAATGCTGTTGTTATTGAAGGTGTTCAAGTTGGTAACGGTTCAGTCGTTGCTGCTGGAGCTATCGTTACTCAAGATGTTCCTGAAAATGTGGTTGTAGCTGGTGTTCCAGCTCGTATCATCAAGGAAATTGATGAAAAAACACAACAAAAAACAGCACTCGAAGACGCTTTGCGTAACTTATAACATATTGATAGTAGAGGCCTGTAAGGCCTCTATTTCTAGATTCTCTATAAAATAAGACAATAAAAAGGATAAAAACATGACACTTGATTTAATTAAAATCAGACGAGACCTTCACCAAATTCCTGAAATTGGTTTGGAAGAATTTAAAACTCAGGCTTATCTCTTAGAGCGTATTGCTGAAATGACTGAAGGTAAGGACTTTGTGGAGCAACGTACTTGGCGTACAGGGATCCTTGTCTATCTTCACGGGCATGCTCCTGAAAAAACTATTGGTTGGCGTACAGATATTGATGGTCTCCCAATCGTAGAGGAAACCGGTCTTGACTTCAAGTCTACTCATGAAGGTCGTATGCATGCTTGTGGACACGATATGCACATGACCACAGCACTTGGTCTTTTGGACCAGATGCTTCAAGTACAGCCTAAAAATAACATGCTCTTCCTCTTCCAACCAGCCGAAGAAAATGAAGCTGGTGGTATGCTTATATATGAAGATGGTGCCTTTGGAGATTGGTTGCCAGATGAGTTTTATGGTCTCCACGTCCGTCCAGATTTCAAGGTAGGTGATATTGCGACTAACACAAGCACCCTTTTTGCTGGGACTTGTGAAGTCCTCGTTACTTTCAAGGGGAAAGGTGGACATGCGGCCTTTCCACATGAGGCCAATGATGCCCTTGTAGCAGCTTCTTACTTTATTACTCAGGTGCAAACGATTGTCAGTCGTAATGTTGACCCTATCCAGGGTGGGGTAGTTACCTTTGGTTCTTTCCATGCAGGAACTACTAACAATGTTATCGCTGAAACTGCAGAGGTTTATGGAACTATTCGTACCCTTACTCAGGAAATGAGTCTCCTTATCCAGAAGCGCGTGCGCCAGATTGCAGAGGGTGTAGCAGCTAGCTTTGGTATGGAAGTGGATATCATGTTGAAACAAGGTGGTTATCTTCCTGTGGAAAATAATCCAGCCTTGGCTAAAGAGTTAATGAGCTTCTTTGATGCTAGCCCAGAGGTCAACCTGATTGATTGTCCACCAGCTATGACTGGAGAGGATTTCGGTTATTTGCTTAGTAAGGTTCCTGGTGTCATGTTCTGGTTGGGAATTGACACGCCATATGCACTTCACCATCCTAAGATGAGTCCAAATGAAGATGCTCTCGCTTTTGCAGTGGCTGAAATTGGAAAATTCCTTAAACACAAGGCAGAAGCCTAACCATAGTTGATACAGCTAAAAAATCTACCAAGTCTGACTTTTGGTAGCTTTTTTGATATGATAAACCTATGAAAAATGAACTTAGAAAAACAGTCTTGGCTCAGTTAACTTCACAAGATCCTGAGACTAAGGCTAAGATAGATCAATATCTTTTGGAGCAATTGATTGCCTTACCTGCTTATAAAGATGCCCAGGTGATTGCGACTTATTTGTCTTTTCCTCATGAATATGATACCGGTCTTTTAATCAATCAGGCTTTAAAGGATGGTAAACGACTTTTGATTCCTAAAACATATAAACAAGGTCGAATGATTTTTGTGGATTATGATCCAGATAATCTTGTTGCAACCTCTTTTGGCTTGATGGAACCTGTGTCTGATTTGGCTGTGGAAAAATCAGAGATTGATTTAATTCATGTGCCAGGAGTAGTTTTCAATGATGAAGGCTATCGCATTGGTTACGGAGCAGGTTACTATGACCGCTATTTGTCTGATTTTGAAGGGGAGACCGTTAGTACGGTTTATCCTTGCCAGAAACATGATTTTCAACCAGATAGCTATGATATTCCTGTTAAGGAGGTTGTTACATGCAAGTAAATGAGTGGAAGAAATACCCAGCAACCTATCTATTGTTGGGGCTTACGACGCTGACTTTCATCTGTCAATATCTCTTAAATGGCTTTCAAGCGACCTCACCTTTGAGCCTCTTTAAGATGGGGGCCATGTACGGTGCTTTTGTTCAGTACAGCCCACTGAACCTCTGGCGTCTTGTAACACCGATTTTTGTGCATATAGGTGTTGAGCATTTTCTATTTAATATGCTTGCCCTTTACTTTATGGGGAAAATGGCTGAGCAGATTTTTGGGACTCTACGTTTTCTAGGGCTCTATTTGTTGGCTGGTGTTATGGGAAATGCCTTTACCTTACTTTTTACGCCTAATGTTATTGCAGCTGGTGCTTCGACATCCTTGTTTGGACTTTTTGCGGCTGTTGTGATTCTTGGCTACTATAGTCATAGTCCTTTGCTTAATCAGTTAGGTCGCAATTACTTGGCTTTGATTGTCATAAACTTAATCTTCAACCTGTTTACACCTAGTGTTGGGATTACAGGCCATCTTGGTGGTTTAGTTGGAGGTGCTCTTGCAGCTATCTTTTTGGCTAACAAGGTTGAAAGTCGCTTATTTAGTAAAGGTTGGCGTTTTACAGCTCTTTTAACTTACATTTTACTATTGCTGATTCTTCTAGGATTTACTTATTTTTAAATTATATGAAAAAACCATCGAACCTGACATTCGATGGTTTTTATATTAGTCTTTTTTAGCTGCTTTGCCTTCAAGTTTGTGGCCCAAGTCAATGAGGTATTGCTTGAGGTCATCTTTAACTTGAGGATGTTTAAGTGCGTAATCGATTGATGTTTTCATGAATCCGAATTTGTCACCGACATCATAACGGTCTCCAGTAAATTCGCGAGCAAAGACGCGTTGTGTCTTGTTAAGTTTATCGATAGCATCAGTCAATTGGACTTCATTTCCAGCACCTGGTTCTTGAGTTTCCAAAATACCGAAAATTTCAGGTGTTAGAAGGTAACGCCCGATGATAGCAAGATCACTTGGTGCATCCTCTGGATTTGGTTTTTCAACGAAAGTTTCAACGCTATAACGTCCATTTTCACCTTTGCCTTGAGGGGCGATGACACCATAAGAAGAAACTTCTTCATGAGGTACAGGCATAACTGCAATGGTTGATGCGTGTGTTTCCTCATAATCATTAATGAGCTGCTTAGTCAAAGGTACTGCTTTGTCATTAGTGATATCCATGAGGTCGTCACCAAGCATGACAACGAATGGCTCATTTCCGACAAATGCTTTGGCTTGAAGAACAGCATCTCCAAGGCCACGTGGGTGGCTTTGGCGGATAAAGTGGAGGTTAATAGCAGTGGTGTCATTAACCAATTTCAACAGGTCTGTCTTACCTTTTTGTTCCAAGTTGTATTCTAACTCGAAGTTTGAATCAAAGTGGTCTTCGATAGAACGTTTTGACTTACCAGTAACCACCAAGATATCTTCGATACCTGATTTGAGGGCTTCTTCAACGATAAATTGGATGGTTGGTTTGTCAACGATTGGCAACATTTCTTTGGCCAAGGCCTTAGTAGCTGGTAAAAAGCGTGTTCCGAGTCCTGCAGCGGGGATGATAGCTTTTCTAACTTTTTGATTCTTCATGAGAACTCCTTAGATTTTTATTTTTTATCCCATTCATTTTCAGAGCGCAATTCGTTGGACATCATATTGAGAATAGATTCCTTGATATCAGCACCCTCATAGATAGATTTGTAGATTGCTGTTGTTATTGGCATGTAGACGCCGAGTTCTTGGGCGATTTCATAGGCAACCTTTGTGGTTGAAATACCCTCGATAACCATTCCCATGTTACGTTCAATGTCTTCTAGCTTTTCTCCACGACCGAGCGCATCCCCAGCACGCCAGTTACGTGAATGGATAGAAGTTCCTGTAACAATAAGGTCACCAACCCCAGATAGACCGCTGTAAGTCAAAGGATCAGCCCCAAGTTTCACACCAAGACGAGTAATTTCCGCAAGGCCACGAGTAATAACGGCTGCCTTAGCATTGTCCCCATATCCCATACCGTGGAGGGCACCAGCACCTACCGCGATAATGTTTTTAAGAGCACCAGCTGTTTCAACACCAATCACATCTGAATTGGTGTAGAGGCGGAAGTAGCTATTGCTGAAAATACCTTGGACATAGCGTGCCGCTTCAAGATCCTTAGATGCTGCTGTAATCAAAGTGATATCGCGAACAATAGTTTCTTCAGCGTGGCTTGGACCAGATACGACAACAATCTCACTACGAAGTTCCTTAGGAATCTCTTCTTCAAGGATTGTTGAAAGGCGTTCGTGTGTTCCAGGTTCCAAACCTTTGGAAGCATGCATAACAACAACTTCGTGGTCCAAAAGTTCAGCAACTTGCTTAGCAACTAAGCGAGTGACCTTGGTTGGAACAACAAAGAGAACAGCGTCGACACTATCTAGGGCTTCAGATAGCTCTTTGTAGGCTTTAATGTTTTCATCCAAAACCACATCCTTGAAGTAGCGGGTATTGGTGTGTTTCTCGTTAATTTCATCAATTTGTTCAGGGATGTTTCCCCAAATACGGACCTCGTGTCCGTTGTCGTTGAGTACCTGAGCAAGGGCAGTTCCCCATGAACCAGGGCCCAAGACAGCGATTTTTTGTTTTTTCATCATTAGGTCTCCCTTTAGGTCCTTTCTAACAAAGTAGAAAAAGACTGTATTCTTTCTCATTATAACATAAGAAAAGCATGTTTGTCTTGTACTCTCTGTTAGGAGGGCTGATGGCTATTTATTTTTTCAGCCAATTTTGGGCAATGTAGCCCCCAATGAGAGCAGCCATGAGCGTTCCTCCAATCAGGATTAAGACATGACTGGCTGTAAAGGGAACCATAACTTGATTTACATAATCTTGAGTTTTCCCTTTGGCTAGGAGCTGTGCGATATAAGCTTTGGGCGCAAGCCACATGGTGATAATGGGTGCTAAGTTCCCTAGGGAAAAGATCATATAGGAAAGTAAATTAAGTTTACTATTCTCATAGTTCCCTTTCTTAGCTAGAAAGTCAGCGACAAGGCCAGCCAGAAAGCTAGGAAGAAAGGCTAGAACAAAGTGCCCAGAAGCAAAGAAGAAGAGGGACATAAAGATACCCAGACAGGTAATCGCTCCAAATTGTTTTGTCTTTCTGATAAGCCCCAAGTAGACCCAGCCTGCAAAGATAGCCGCTAAGGCAGGTGTATGATACATATTTTTGACTTTGAAAAAGATTAAATCAATAGCAACTGCAAGGGCTAGGCAAATAAAATACAGTAGAATAGCTAGGCTGGTTTGTTTGATGAATGTCTTTTGACGCATGTGGTCTCCTAATCAATGTGAGGTGTTTTAGTTTTATTGAGCCAAGAGTATGCCAAACCAATGAAAATACCTCCGCCAATCCAGTTACCGAAGAAAACGACTACCCACTGACGTAGAATATTTGCCAAAGTGAAATTATCCACAGAGTCACGCACACCGTTGAAACCGAGCAACATGAAAGAGGCAAAGTTAGCAATCAAGTGTTCATTAATTAAAAATACAAACATGAAGATAGCTGATAGCGCAATGAAAATCTTAGCAGATTCTTCTTTGAGGAGCATGTAGCCCAAGATGGCAATATTAACGAACATATTCGCTGTAATACCTTCTGTAAAGTTCATCCAATCTGTTTTTCCAAGCTTGGTTGAGACAGCAGTAACTAAGAAGCTCTTGTCAGTCAAATGTTGGAAAGAGAAGGATTGGTTGAAGAACCAGGCCAAGATAAGGGCACCGACAAAATTAAAGAAGGTACAGTAGAGGAGGATGGTACACACCTTGCTCCATTTGATTTTACCATAATAGGCACCACTGGTCAGGAACATCATGTTTGAAGTAGCCAACTCTCCATTGAATATGAGAACGAAGACCAGTCCGATGGCAAAGATAAAGGCAAAAACAAAACGAGAAAGGGCCGGAATACCTGTAGCGATAACATCCGCACCAATAATTCCTACAGCAGTTGACATGGTAAGATAAGCTCCTGCAAGCATAGAACGCAAGGCATAGCGACCCAGACTTTCGTCAAAGAGAGCTTCTTTTTTAGCACAAGCAGCGAATACTTTTTCTTTAAATTGAGACATAGGTTTACCTCTAAAATATGTGGCATGGAGCATGGCAAATGCGCAAGCTCGAGTGAAACTTAATCTAGGATGACCATGAAAAAAAGTCAGGACAGTTGTCCCAACTTTTCCAAGTCTTAATATGAGGATGCTCCAGATGTGGCATCTGCGGCTGGGGCTGCGTCGCCACCATGACCACCCGCATCTGATGCACCAGATGTGGCGTCGCTACCGCCATGACTAGCTGCAGCTGGTGCAAAAGGACCGCTTCCTCCGACAAGGCGTTGACCAGTTGTTTCGAGATACCAGTCAAGCCATGGTTTAAAGTTAAAGACGATTTCATTGATTCCTGCATAAGAACCATCATCATAGTACATAGCCTGATAGTTATGCGTATTGATAACTCCTTCAGGTGACCCTGGAACAATCGTACGAACATATTCTTGGTTACCATTACGCAGTGTACCAATAACCCATTCCACATTTTTCATACGAGCTGGTGGAAGTGAGCCGTGAACAGTTGACATACGGCTACCAGATTGAGGTGGCACACGTTTGGCAAACATAGTGTCAGGATCTTGATGGGCGTTGTTGTAGTAGAGGAACTGGTTGTTATCATCGGCATAGGTCAATTCAAATGGCATAGCCTTGAGGAACATGTCAATTTGATTAACCGTCAAAATACCGTGGTCCAATTTCACGTAGGTATCACCAGATACCGCACCAGTGATTTCAGCTACTTTTTCTACCCACTCTGGATCGTCAGGATCAACTTCGGTAACAGTTGTAGCGATTGGGTTGTTACAATCCAAGTCTTCAGGTTCAATTGGTTTTGGTTTTTTCAATTTAGAAACCACTCCTACATATTGGATGAAATTGTCTAAGCATTGTTCAAGGAAATTAATAGTACCTTCGTTAGTAATGTTCCCCTCAAGGTCAAAAGCTTCTTTAGCCTTTCCAAGCAAGAATTCATTACCTGGAAGTGTATAAGCATTAACACCAGGCGCTTCAAGGATTTTACGCAAATGCACTTGGGCACGTGAAGTTCCTTGGTCGTAGTAAGAAGCACCAACAATCATTACAGGCTTGTTTTCAAAAGGGTGCACTTCGAATGATAGCCACTCTAATACTGATTTAAGTGCTGCAGAGATAGTGTGATTGTGCTCAGGTGTTGCAATGATGACACCGTCAGCGCGTGTAATTTTGTTATTAAGTAAGCGAAGTTGGAAACTTTCATCCCATTTTTCATCTTGGTTAAACATAGGAACTTCATCAATTTCCAAAACTTCAAGTTCAAATTTAATTTTAAAATGTCTTCTGATAAATTCGAGCAGTTTACGGTTATATGATTGATCATAATTTGCTCCAACGAGTCCAACAAATTTCATAGTTTATATTCTCCTGTCTTATAGGCTTTCCCAGTCGAAGTCTTCAGCTTCTTTATGTAATAACTCTGTAGCATGTGAGAGTTTACCAGTAATTTTGACGTAGAGACGGAAGTCATCGAAAATAGCATCTAATTTTTTGATGACATCGAGGTCAACTAAATCGCCGTTGCTATCAAAAGCTTGAAGGGAATGTGAAAGCAAGAATTCGTCTGGAAGCACATTAGCTTTGATTTCTGGAGCATTCAAAATTTGACGAAGTTGTAGCTGTGCACGAGAAGCTCCTAGAGTTCCATAAGATGCTCCTGTAATCATAACAGGCTTATTCAAAAGAGGGAAAACACCGTATGAGACCCAAGCTAAAGCATTCATGAGAACAGCTGGAATTGAGTGGTCATACTCAGGTGTTCCAATAATAACCCCATCAGCCTCATCGATTTTTTTAACGATTTCAAGGACACTTTCTGGCAATTGTTTGTTAGCGGGTTTGTTAAAGACAGGGAGGTCTTTGATTTCAACAAGTTCGATGTCTGCCTTATCTGCAAAATGTTTCTGAATATATTGCAATAATTGTCTATTAGTTGAACGTTTTGAATTCGTACCAACAAGTCCGATGAATTTCATGACAATTCTCCTTAAAAGTATTATATCTATTATTATGTTAGCGTTTTCCTAGTTAAAAGTCAATCTTCGTTTAATGAGAAAGTGATTAGACTATTACCTTTGTCATCTTATTTCGAATAGATTATAATGGGATAGATTTAAAAGTCTGAAGCTAGCATGGCTAGTTTTACAAGAATTAATTTATAGATGTATCGAAAGGAAAAATAATGACAAAAATTCGTGGATTTGAACTTGTATCAACCTATACCAATCAGGACTTGCTTCCAAAACGGGAGACAGCCCATGCAGCTGGCTACGACTTAAAGGTGGCAGAGCGCACAGTGATTGCACCAGGAGAAATCGTCCTCGTCCCAACTGGGGTCAAGGCTTATATGCAAGCGGGTGAGGTGCTATATCTTTATGATCGTTCTTCTAATCCTCGCAAAAAAGGTCTGGTCTTGATCAACTCTGTTGGAGTTATTGATTGCGATTACTATGGAAATCCAGGGAATGAGGGTCACATCTTCGCCCAGATGAAAAATATTACGGATCACCCCGTGACTCTTGAAGTTGGCGAACGCATCGTTCAAGGTGTCTTTATGCCCTTCTTAATTGTAGATGGAGATGAAGCTGACGGTGTTCGTACAGGTGGTTTCGGATCGACAGGGAAATAGAGAAAGAATATGGCAGACTATTTATTAGTTGTAGATATGCAGTCAGACTATGTTGCTGTAGGAAAAGCATATCATGAAGAACTGACTGTAGCTGTAAATGACAAAATTGCCAGCTATCCCAGTGACCGGGTTATCTATATTCTCAACCGTTTTTTCTGGGAGAGAAAAGATAGAAAGAAGAAATTTGCGACCGGCTTGCTGCTTGTATCTTCTCGTATCTTTGAGAAGCGTCGGGCTTCTTGCTTTACCAATCTGGATTTAAAAGAGTTTCTGGAGGGGAATGCTGCTAGAAGCATAGAGTTTATAGGGGTAGATGGCAATGGCTGTGTCAAGGCTTCCATTTTGGCAGCTGTCAAGGAGAATTATCAGGTTTCTGTCGATTTGTTCGCTGTCGGAGTTGCCAACCAGAAGAAATTTACAAAAACATTGCATAAGTGGCATTCTGTCGGAGTAATCGTAGAAGGAGAATTATCATAGCAAAGAAAAAATCAACTTTTGTTTGTCGAGAATGTGGCTACAATTCACCCAAATATCTAGGGCGCTGTCCCAACTGTTCTTCTTGGTCCTCTTTTGAAGAAGAGGTTGAGGTGCAGGAGGTAAAAAATGCCCGTGTCAGTTTGACGGGTGAAAAGTCTAAACCAACTAAATTAAAAGAAGTATCCTCAATCAATTATGCCCGCATAAAGACTGATATGGACGAGTTTAACCGTGTTTTAGGTGGCGGTGTGGTTCCGGGCAGTCTGGTTCTTATTGGAGGAGATCCAGGGATAGGGAAATCAACCCTTCTCTTACAGGTGTCAACGCAACTGGCTAACAAGGGAACAGTCCTCTATGTATCTGGAGAAGAATCTGCCGAGCAAATCAAATTGCGGAGTGAACGTTTAGGCGATATTGATAACGAATTTTATCTGTATGCTGAGACCAATATGCAAGCCGTTCGCAGTCAAGTAGAGGCCATAAAACCCGATTTCCTCATTATCGACTCTATTCAGACCATTATGAGTCCAGAGATTTCTGGCGTTCAAGGTTCTGTATCTCAGGTTCGTGAAGTCACTGCTGAACTCATGCAGATTGCCAAAACCAATAACATTGCCACATTTATTGTTGGGCATGTGACCAAGGAGGGACAGCTGGCTGGACCACGTATGTTGGAACACATGGTGGATACTGTGCTCTATTTTGAGGGGGAACGTCATCATACCTTCCGTATTTTACGAGCAGTCAAAAACCGTTTTGGTTCAACCAATGAGATTGGGATTTTTGAGATGCAGTCTGGTGGTTTGGTAGAGGTGCTAAATCCTAGCCAGGTTTTCTTAGAGGAACGCCTAGACGGTGCTACAGGTTCTGCCATTGTTGTGACAATGGAAGGTAGCAGACCTATCTTAGCTGAAGTTCAAGCCTTGGTGACACCAACCGTCTTTGGTAATGCCAAGCGGACAACGACGGGACTGGACTTTAACCGTGTCAGCCTCATTATGGCTGTTTTAGAGAAACGTTGTGGCCTTCTTCTCCAAAATCAAGATGCCTATCTCAAATCGGCTGGTGGTGTCAAATTAGACGAGCCAGCTATTGACCTTGCTGTAGCCGTTGCGATTGCTTCTAGTTACAAGGAGCTTCCAACCAATCCACAAGAAGCTTTTATAGGAGAAATTGGGTTGACTGGAGAGATTCGCCGAGTAACTCGCATTGAACAGCGTATTAATGAGGCTGCTAAATTAGGTTTTACTAAGATTTATGCTCCTAAAAATTCGCTTCATGGCATGAAGATTCCAGAAGGTATCCAGGTTATTGGGGTCACGACGGTAGGAGAAGTACTCAAAAAAGTCTTTTCTTAAAAAGAGGCCTCAAAACAAGTGTTTGGAAGCGCTTGCAAAAGTACCTGTTCGATGCTATACTTTTCTTAAGAATAGGGAGGTATTTATTATGCAATTTTTTACAGACAGCAATATGCAATTCCCGCTAGTAGAGTTATCTCTTAATCAAGGTGAAACAGTCTTTATCCAGCGTGGCAGTATGGTATATCACACACCGAATGTGACACTGAGTACCAAATTAAATGCCAGTGGATCAGGTTTAGGTCGCTTTGTAAAAGCAGTTGGGCGTTCAATGGTTTCGGGCGAAAGTAGCTTTATTACTCAGGTTGTCTCGCAGTCCAATAACGGCTATATAGCCTTGGCCCCTGATTCTCCAGGTCAAGTGATTCCACTTTATTTAGGTGAAAAACAGTACCGACTAAACGACGGTGCCTTTCTAGCACTTGATGGCACAGCTTACTATACAATGGAGCTTCAGTCTGTTGGTAAGGCTCTTTTTGGTGGTCAGGGTGGTTTCTTTGTAATGACTACCCAAGGCCAAGGAACTCTCTTGGCAAATGCTTATGGCTCTATTAAAAAAATTGAGCTAAACAATCAAGAAGTGACTATTGATAATGCTCATGTCGTTGCCTGGAGTCAGACACTTGATTATAATATTCACCTGGAAAATGGTTTCTGGCAGTCTATTGGGACAGGAGAGGGTGTTGTGAATACCTTTAGAGGAACAGGTGAAATTTATGTTCAAAGTCTCAATCTTCAAACCTTTGCAGGCTTGCTTAATAGATACTTGCCAAAACGTTCATAATATAAATTGAAGGAGGATGGATGCTTGTTAGCATTTATTCTCCTTTTTTATGTTGCGAACTCAATAGCTGACAAGTTAATAAAAAGATGATAAGATAGTGTGTAAATAATTTGATAGTCAAATTATTTTCTTCATTAGAAAGTGAGTTATTATGTCTTATTTTGAAAACTTTCTCAATGCCAACAAAGCCTATGTTGACCTCCACGGGACAGCCCATCTTCCCTTGAAACCAAAGACTAAGGTGGCTATTGTGACTTGTATGGATTCACGCCTTCACGTTGCTCAGGCTTTGGGGTTGGCCCTAGGTGACGCTCATATTTTACGTAATGCGGGTGGTCGTGTGACGGAAGATATGATTCGTTCTTTGGTCATTTCTCAACAACAGATGGGGACACGAGAAATCGTAGTTCTTCACCATACAGATTGTGGTGCTCAGACCTTTAAGAACGATGAGTTTACCGCCTATCTCAATAAAGAACTTGGTGTTGATGTTTCTGATCAAGATTTTCTTCCATTCACAGATGTAGAAGAGAGTGTTCGTGAAGATATGGCTATTCTTCGTCAGTCACCGCTTATCCCTGAGGATGTTATCATCTCCGGTGCGGTTTATGATGTAGATACTGGTCGAATGACTCAAGTTCATCCCTAATACCGAAAAGTTTAGCAGGCATGATTGCCTGCTTTTTTCATGGTTTGACATAAAAAAACTCAGCATAAAATATAAATGCTGAGTTAATCTAGTTTTTAAGAAACGATAAAAATGAGAATCACAGTCCCTAAATAGAAAAGACTGGTGATAAAAAAGCTGATACGCCAGAATAACTTAAGAAAACGTTTAAACTTGAAAGATTGTGTTTTTCTTAGCATCTGAATTGTGATAATTATAGCCGCCAAGGATAATAAGATAGTGATGTAAGGCAGAAAGCTATGGGTGAAGAAACGGGCTGACACAGCAACCACCTCAATAAAATAAAGTGGGAAGGTAAGGTCAGCAAAATTAAGCCCGAGGTATTTTAAACTAAAGAATCGGTGGATGATAAAAGCAAAGATAGGTGTTAAAATCAAAAAAGCTATAGCAAAGAATTTATATAGAATCATAAGTCTATTTTACCTCGAAAAGTCCTTTATGTAAATTTTTTCCTAAACTTAATAAGAAATTCTTGCATCTAAAAAGAATTTCTGTATAATAGATAAGGTATGTAAAAACATACTTGTGGGAGGTAACAAAACTTACTTACCGCCAAAACCACAATAGGAGGAAATTACAAAATGGCTAAAAAAGTCGAAAACATCGTAAAACTTCAGATTCCTGCTGGTAAAGCGACTCCAGCTCCACCAGTTGGACCAGCTCTTGGTCAAGCCGGAATCAACATCATGGGATTCACTAAAGAGTTTAACGCTCGTACAGCTGATCAAGCTGGTATGATCATCCCAGTTGTTATCTCTGTGTATGAAGATAAATCATTTGATTTCATCACTAAAACACCACCAGCTGCTGTTCTTTTGAAAAAAGCTGCAGGTGTTGAAAAAGGTTCAGGTACTCCAAACTCAGTTAAAGTTGCTTCAGTAACTCGTGCACAGGTACAAGAAATTGCTGAAACTAAAATGCCTGACTTGAACGCTGCAAACATCGAATCAGCTATGCGTATGATCGAAGGTACTGCACGTTCAATGGGATTCACTGTTACTGACTAATTCAGTTAACAAGAAAACCACAGACGTCGTCTCACTTCGCTGAGTGACGTGGAAGATGAAAGTCGTTATGACCACATTACACAAGGAGAAATAATTAACATGGCTAAAAAAAGCAAACAAATGCGTGCTGCTCTTGAGAAAATCGACAGCACAAAAGCTTACAGCGTAGAAGAAGCTGTAGCTCTTGCACAAGAAACTAACTTCGCAAAATTCGATGCTACTGTTGAAGTATCATACAACCTTAACATCGACGTTAAGAAAGCTGACCAACAAATCCGTGGAGCAATGGTATTGCCAAACGGTACTGGTAAAACTCAACGCGTTCTTGTATTTGCTCGTGGTGCTAAAGCTGAAGAAGCTAAAGCAGCAGGTGCTGACTTCGTTGGTGAAGACGAACTCGTTGCTAAAATCAACGGTGGATGGCTTGACTTTGACGTTGTTGTTGCAACACCAGATATGATGGCAATCGTTGGTCGTCTTGGACGTGTCCTTGGACCACGTAACTTGATGCCAAACCCTAAAACTGGTACAGTAACTATGGACGTTGCTAAAGCAGTTGAAGAGTCTAAAGGTGGTAAAATCACTTACCGTGCTGATAAAGCAGGTAACGTACAAGCTATCATCGGTAAAGTTTCATTCGAAACTGAAAAATTGGTTGAAAACTTCAAAGCATTTAACGATGCAATCCAAAAAGCTAAACCAGCTACAGCGAAAGGTACTTACATCACAAACCTTTCAATCACTACTACACAAGGTGCTGGTATCAAAGTTGATCCTAACTCATTGTAAGAGTAGTAAAAAACCTATCTTCGGATAGGTTTTTTTCTTACTCTAGACACGAAATTTGAGTAGAAAATAAAAAATATTCAGAAAGTAGTGCTGCTTTTTCGAATTTATGGTATAATTTAAGCGTATACACATAATTATTGATTTTGAACTTTTTACGTTGCGAATTAAGGAGGCAATGAATGAAAAAGAGTAAGGTATTTTTACTAGCAACCGTAGGCCTGTTATCTGTAGGTGTTTTAACGGCTTGCTCGTCATCAAGTAAGACGTCTGGTAAGACTTATAATTATGTTTACGGTGGCGATCCTGCAACCCTAGACTATGTTTCTACAAATAAGAAAAACATGACGACAGCCGTTAGTAACGGTGTTGATGGTTTGTTTGAAAATGACCAATATGGGAATCTAAAACCTTCTGTCGCTGAAAACTGGTCTGTTTCTCAAGATGGTTTGACATATACTTACAAGATTCGTAAGGGTGTCAAATGGTACACTTCAGACGGTGAAGAATATGCCAATGTAACAGCTAAAGACTTTGTAACAGGTCTTAAGCATGCTGCTGATACTAATTCTGAAGCGATTTATTTGCTACAAAACTCAGTTAAGGGCTTGAATGATTACCTTTCAGGTGCCAACAAGGACTTCTCAAATGTTGGTATCAAAGCAGTTGATGATTACACTTTGCAATATACGCTTAGCCAACCAGAACCTTACTGGAATTCAAAATTGACCTACTCTGTTACTTGGCCTGTTAATGAAGATTTCTTGAAATCTAAAGGTAAAGACTTTGGTAAGTCAACAGACCCAACATCTATTCTTTATAACGGTCCATATCTTCTTAAATCTTTGACAACGAAATCTTCTATTGAGTTCACCAAGAATGAAAACTATTGGGATAAGGATAATGTCTATTTTGATACAGTTAAATTGACTTACGATGATGGTACAGACCAAGAATCCTTGGAACGTAACTTCACTGATGGAGTCTATAACTTAGCTCGTCTATACCCAACTAGCTCAAACTATTCTAAAGTTGAAAAACAGTACAAAGACAATATTTTCTATACACAACCTGGAGCAGCTGTAGAAGGTGTCGGTATTAATATCGATCGTCAAACTTATGACCATACATCTAAAGAAAATGATCAACAAAAGACATCAACTAAGACAGCTCTTCTTAACAAAGATTTCCGTCAAGCATTAGGTTTTGCCATTGACCGTACAAATTACGCCGCACAACTTAACGGTAAGGAAGGTGGAAGCACTGCCGTTCGTAATATCTTTGTTAAACCAGACTTTGTTCAAGCAGATGGTAAGGACTTCGGAACAATGGTGATGGATCAACTTCCAGCTTATGGTGATGAGTGGTCTGGTGTGAATCTTGCAGATAGTCAAGATGGTCTTTATAATCCAGAAAAAGCTAAGGCTGAATTTGCTAAAGCCAAAGAAGCTCTTCAAGCAGAAGGGGTTCAGTTCCCAATCCATTTGGATGTTCCTGTCAATCAGTCAAATAAAATCTTTGTGAACCAAGTGCAGTCACTTAAACAATCTATTGAATCAGCTCTTGGAAAAGATAATGTTGTACTTGATCTTCATCAATTGTCAACTGATGATTTCTATAACATTACCTACTCTGCTTCAAATGCAGCGGCAGAGGATTGGGACTTGTCAGTAGGTGTGGCTTGGGAGCCTGACTACCTTGATCCATCAACTTATCTTGATGTCTTGAAGACTACAAATGGTGAAAATACTAAATCTTTCATGGGTTATGACAATCCAAATAGTCAAGCGGTTGAAAAAGTAGGTCTTAAAGAATATGACCAATTGGTTGATGATGCTTCTAAGGAAACAACAGACTTGACGGCTCGTTATGAAAAATATGCAAAAGCTCAGGCATGGTTGACGGATAGTGCACTTTATATCCCAACGACTACTTATAACGGTGCAGCCGCTGTAATTTCTCGTATTAAGCCATTCTCAGGAGCTTATGCTCAAGCCGGTGATAAAGGTTCTACATACTACTTCAAGTATCTTAAATCTCAAGATGATATTGTGACTAAGAAACAATACGATTCAGCTTATAAAGATTGGCTTAAAGAAAAAGCAAAATCTAATGACAAAGCTCAAAAAGATCTTGCCAAACACGTTAAGTAATCTATCGAAAACGTCTACCTTTAGGTAGTCGTTTTTTTAACAAAATTTCTCGAACCACCCCTAGATTGTGATATAATAAGAAAGATTGGTACTCGCTTCTAGATTTTTATTTGGAAAGTTTGGGGGATAGAGTTGCCTACTGGTACTTATCATCTTAAGGTTAGTCCTAAGGAAGGGACTTTAGGCTCAATAGGTATCCAAAGACTGAAGAATGAAACAAAAAAAGGAGATTTATCTTGGCTAAAGATATCCGCGTTCGTTACGCACCAAGTCCAACAGGGCTTCTACACATTGGTAATGCTCGTACAGCATTGTTTAACTACCTTTATGCACGTCATCATGGCGGTACATTTATTATCCGTATTGAAGATACTGACCGTAAACGTCACGTTGAAGATGGTGAGCATTCACAGCTTGATAACTTGCGTTGGTTGGGAATTGACTGGGATGAAAGTCCTGAAACACACGAAAACTATCGTCAATCAGAACGTTTACCGCTTTACCAAAAATATATTGATCAACTTTTGGCAGAAGGTAAAGCCTATAAGTCATACGTAACTGAAGAAGAGTTAGCTGCAGAGCGTGAACGTCAAGAAGCAGCTGGTGAAACTCCTCGTTACATTAACGAGTTACTTGGCATGACTGAAGAAGAAAAAGCTGCCTACATCGCAGAACGTGAAGCGGCAGGTATTGTACCTACAGTTCGTTTGGCGGTTAATGAGTCAGGGATTTATAAATGGCATGATATCGTTAAGGGAGATATCGAATTTGAAGGTGGTAATATCGGTGGTGATTGGGTTATCCAGAAGAAAGATGGATACCCAACTTACAACTTTGCGGTAGTTGTTGATGACCATGATATGCAAATTTCACACGTTATCCGTGGAGATGACCATATTGCCAATACACCAAAACAACTCATGGTTTATGAAGCTCTTGGTTGGGAAGCACCTGAGTTTGGACACATGACCCTTATCATCAATTCTGAAACTGGTAAGAAGTTGTCTAAACGTGACACTAACACCCTTCAATTTATCGAAGATTACCGTAAAAAAGGTTACCTTCCAGAAGCAGTCTTTAATTTCATTGCTCTTCTTGGTTGGAATCCTGGCGGTGAAGACGAAATCTTTTCTCGTGAAGAACTCATTAAACTTTTTGATGAAAACCGTCTAAGCAAGTCACCAGCGGCCTTTGACCAGAAGAAATTGGACTGGATGAGTAACGACTACATTAAGAATGCAGATTTCGATAAGGTCTTTGCTCTTTGCAAACCTTTCTTGGAAGAAGCTGGTCGTTTGACAGATAAAGCTGAAAAATTAGTGGAACTCTACAAACCACAAATGACAGCAGCAGAAGAAATTGTCCCTCTTACAGATCTCTTCTTTGAAGATTTCCCAGAATTGACAGAGGCTGAAAAAGAGGTTATGGCTGGTGAAACAGTACCAACAGTACTTAAAGCCTTTAAAGCCAAACTCGAAGCTATGTCTGATGATGAGTTTGTTGTTGAAAACATTTTCCCACAAATTAAGGCTGTTCAAAAAGAAACAGGAATCAAAGGGAAAAATCTCTTCATGCCAATCCGTATTGCTGTTTCAGGAGAAATGCACGGTCCAGAATTGCCAGATACTATTTTCTTGCTCGGACGTGAAAAATCAATCAAACATATTGATCAAGTTCTTGCAACACTATAAAAACAAACCCAACAATTGTTGGGTTTTCGAATGCACATAAGCGATATGTCAATGATTATATGATAATTGCTAAGCCTACATTTGTAATATAATGATGATATTTCGTAACCATATCATCATTTTCAAAAGTTTAAATTAGTTTTATAATAGATTGGTAATAAAAATTAGGGAGGAGTGAGCATTATGAGAAGATTTGGTTGGTATTTCTACTACGTTATTGGCATGTACCCATAAAAAGAGGTAATGAGTCAGTTAAAGAGCTTAGTTTTTCTAAGCTCTTTTTTATGTTTATGAAAAGTAGGGGACATGTGGAATCGTCTGATGTTAGATTGTTCTTAATCAGGAAAAAATAGCTTTATATTTTTAGCTTTTTCTAATAGGAGTGACGCTAAATTATATATTTATGTTACAATAAAGTAGGTTGATTTTTGAAAGGAAGGGGGGGAGTCTAGAGATGATCGTTTTATTTACGGTTCTACGTCTATTGGCTATTTTAATTGTTAGTCACGATATGTCAGGTTTGCTCAAAACTTGGAAGAGTAAATGCTGGTTTATCGCAGGGAGTCTCTTGCTCTCTCTATTTGTTGGAGGCATTACAGGGTCGCTCTTAGCACTTTTGTTCTGCTATCTTTTCTTAAATAAAATATCAAGTAGTGAAAAGAATTCTTTTCTTTTCACCTTTTTGCCGTGGGTTTTTGTTGAAGTCACCTCGAAACTGCTTCAACTTTATTTTTTCCCATGGATTTTTCAAATTAATTATTTACAGGTCAAAGACACCCCAGTACTCATTGCTTTGTCTTATCTCTTGATTTACCCAATTTTTCATCTGATTGTCAAAGTGTTCTTTATTGACTTTGGTGCTCTCAATGTTATGGGAAATAACCATACTTACCAAGTTAGACAACGCTTATTGGTTGGGGTGACTCTGGCTTATATTATTTTATCTTTAATTATTTTCTATGCTAGTAACATCTTTCCTTACACAGGCCTCTTTATTTATTTAGCAGGCAGTATTACGGTTGTCTACTCCATCCTCTTTATTTTGCTCTTTGCTCAGCTTAATATTTATTCTAAGAGAAGAGTGAAGGATCAGTTGGCTGAAGAAATGGCTAGACACGAGGAAAGTTTAGAAGAATATAGCCACCGTTTAGAAAAACTCTATAATGATATTTCTCAGGTGAAGAAGGATTATCTCGAAGGGCTTAAAACAATGGAGGTTAGTATCCAACGTCGAGACTTACCTGCTTTGAAACAAGAGTATGCAGAACTTTTAGAGAAATCTGGTAATAGCTTAACGTTATCAAATTATGAATTATCACGTTTGATCAACTTAGAAATCACATCTCTCAAGAGTCTCTTTTCTGCTAAAGTGCTTGAGGCAGAGAACTTAGGAATTAAGGTTAACTTGGAGTTGCCAGATGTCATATCGTCAACTCAGATAGAGGCCTTAGATTTGGTTGTGATTTCTTCTGTCTTCTTAAATAATGCTATTGAGTCGGCGGTGGATTCTGAAGATCCTACTTTAACTATATCTTTCTTTAAAAATCAAGGTTATCTTATCTTGGTTATTGACAATACAACCAGAGAAGAACGTATTCCTGTGTCAAGGATTTTTGATGAAGGGGTTTCTAGCAAAGGTGAAGGCCGAGGGCTTGGTTTGTCTAAGGTCGCAGATATACTTAATCGCTATCCAAAAGTAAATCTTGAGACTCGTAGTTGTGACCATCATTTTACACAGGTCCTCTCTTTTCAGGATAATTGATAAATCAAAGATACTATTTGTGGGGAATAGGATAAGGGAAATAGAAAGGGGAAAAGCATATGCAACTTGCGATTGATGGCCTTATTGCTTTGGTTGTTGTCGTTTCACATCTTGTGATTTTAGCTAGAATGGCTTATCTAGATGTTTTTACTTACCGTTACATTCCTTATGTAATCGTAGTAACTGCCGTTAAGTGGTTAGCCAAGGTGCTATGGCAAATTGATATTCCAGATGCAATTTATCTCCTAGTCTTTATTTTTCTTGAAAAACCTCAGGCTCTACGAGAAGAAAAGTATTTTTATGCTTTCTTTGCCCCTGTCTTTTGGACTTTGATTACAAGTTTCTTTAGTTTTTATCTTTTCCGAGTTTTCTTTAATAAGCCGGTCGAGTTGGTTCCAAACCATTTAGGAATCCTAGCTGTAGATAGTGTTGTTCTTCCCTTCTTTCTAGGTTTGCAAAAAATGTTCGGTTTAGATAGCTTCTTCCAGGAACCCTATCAGGACTTGCAGGATAAATATAAGAGCATGCTCTTGCAAGTTGATCTTATTTTAATTATCAGTTATCTGCTTATCCTCTTTAAACAGGAGATATTCTCCTTGCTTCTGAGTCAGACCTACCTCCCAGGTTACCCTCAAATTTATATTTGGGTTGGTTTCCTTATACACATGTATATTCTTGTTCGTTTTGTTTCCTACGGTAAAGACGTACGAGATAGCAAAATTCTCAGAGAACAAGAGGAGCACTTGAGGAGTCTGGAAGCTTATAATGAAAAAATCGAAACTGCCTATAAGAGTGTACGTTCGTTTAAACATGATTATGAAAACATACTCATTAGTATGCAGACAAGTATTGATAGTGGGGATTTTGACCTTATTGAACAAACCTATCAGGATATTTTGAAAAAGGCAGGTCAAGAACTCATTGAAGAAGATGACGAAAATGTCTCTTGAGTATAAACAGGAAATATTATCATGAACTTACAGCTTTGGACCATGGTATCCCTTGAAAATAGTATTATTCAGATTATTAGTTTTCATATTACCTGGTTTATTTATAAAAAACTAACAAGGAGCACATTAGCTTACTGGAAAGTATTTTGTTTAAGTCTCTTAGGTATAGTGGTATCACTTGGTAAAGGTGATGGCTTCTATTATCAAGTTGTTATCTTTTTAGCTTTGGCCTTAAAGGAACGGCGGGAACATCGTTTGACGCTCTGGGCAAGCCTCTTTTTTGGAGCCTTCTCGGTTCTTTTTACAGATTTATTTGCGACTTTTACCCCATTTTATGTATTCAATAATCTGTTCACAAATATGACCTTGGGTGAGATTCAAGAAAACTTCTTGCTTAAATTGTTATCTTATGTGATGATTTACCCATTCTTTCTCTATATCAATTATCTTTCCAGTTCAGATGTTGATAAGGTCAAGGAATTGATTTATTCACGTGGTCGTGAACGTCTGTTGATAGCCGTTGATCTGACCTTTGCACTCTACATTATTTGTAGTACTCTTTTGGTATCAACAGGTAGTGATGTGGGAGGGCCAATTTTTATTGCGATGGCAGTTTATCTCCTAATGGTAACAACCTTGAATCGCTACTCTCATAAATTTGTCAGAGAACGTAGTAAGGAAGCTGTGGAGACTTATGTCTATAACTTGGAAGTCTATAATAAACATATTGAGGATCTTTTTACAAAAGTAAAACCTATTGAAAAAGATTTTGAGAGTCTTTTGGTAGCTCTTGAGACCCCATTGGCTAAAAATCAATTATCAGAGGTTTTATCCGTTTATCATGAGCATTTGAATCATCTTAAACTTGATAATTTGGACTTAAATGATAAGTTGGCCCCTCTGTTTGAGATTCCTTATCCGGTATTAAGAAGTTGGATTGTAAACCAAATCATTCCTTTGGAACAAAAAGGTATCACCGTTAGGCTGGATGTCAATGTTGATGCTTATCCTAACAATTTAAATATTGCAGTTCTTATTAGAGTTTTAGAACGTTGCATGAATTTAGCTGAAAAACTTTGGGCCAAGGAGCCGGAGACAGATATTGGTTTCCTTATTCAACAGAATGAGCATGGTAATCTCAGCTTTATTCTTGAGAATACCAATCAGGAAGCTGATCCGAAACTCGATGGTAGTCTGGCTATTAGTCGTGATTTTGCCCAGTTTTGCTGGTCAAACGGTATCGGTTTAACAAATAAAAAAGAATTATTTAAAACCTATCAAATTGTCACGGTAGGACTATAATCGTAGAAAGGAGAGGGATAACTATGCTGGGTAACATCCTATTTCAAATTTTGATGTTTATCATTATTTGGGATATCTACTTACGTATTGGTGGACAAAACACTAATCTTAAAAATCGTATACTTTATTTGTTATTTGATGTTGCTCTATGCATTTGGGGACAACTCATTGGACGCTATATAGGCATAGTACCTCCCTTAGTAGCCATTGTAACATTGACATTTAGTTACCAATTGAATAAAAGTGTCACCTCCGTAGAGCGCTTTTTTCTAGGTTTTTACCCAGTGGTACTAGTCGATTTGGCAAGACGTTTTTTGGCTACTTTCTTCTTTCCACCGATACTTGGCATAACTGTTGATACTTTAAACACTAATATTTGGTGGTCTATGGTACCACTTTCCTTCGTCATGTTGACGGTCAGAATAGTAGATTTTATTTTACGTCTAGATTTTACAGATATCTTGAAAGTTGCTGCCCAACAAGAAAAAAAGAACCGTCTGGGTTTGGTCAACATGCTTCTTTTGCTTTATTATTTAGTTATCTTTTTAGTGTCGACATTTGATACTTATTTTCCAGAGTTACATCTTGAGAGTAGATTTAGGTTGCCATTAGTAATGGGATATCTCTACTTACTCCTCTTTGTACTTGGTGCTGTAAACCAGTTTGCTAAGGAGAAAATAGAGCAGGATTTAGCGATGAAGCAGGCTAACTATCTTGATGATTTGAAGCGTGAGAATACTAGGGTAGAAGGTTTGTATAGAGACTTGATGCATGTTCGCTCTAACTATAATTTCCTACTTAATAATCTGAGAGATATTGAAAGAACAGGGGATATTCGTTCTTATAAAAAAGATTTGGTTGATCTTTATGTCAATCGAGATCAGCATAGTTTTTCAACTCAGGTCACTGATTTGGATAATATCCAAAATCCAAGTATTCATAGTCTACTTTCATCAAAATATCATGAAGCTCAGATGCATCGCCTCAATATTCATGCAGAGATTCCAGATCCAGTGATTCATAACTATCTAACTGATTTAGATTTAGCTGTTGTTTTGGGTCACCTCATGGATAATGCTATTGATGGTGCTCGTAAAGCCAGTGAAGGTTTTATTAGTCTGGCCTATTTTGATGAAGAGGATTGCCAGAGTTTTATTATTGAAAGTACAATTGCAGAAGAGCAAGTGCCACTTTCAATGATGAGTACCCAGCTTTCTCATCCTGAGGGTGGTATAGGTGTTAATGCTGTTCAAGATATTTTGGAACGTTATCCGAACACGTCCTTCTCTGTCCGTAGTCAGAATCATAAAATGATGCAAATACTAGAAATGAGGCCCTAATATGAATATATACATTTTAGAAGATGACTTAATGCAGCAAACACGTATTAGTGACATCATCAGAGAATTGGTTTCAGAGGGCACGTTTTCCGTACGAAAACTTGAAGTTTTTTCTAAACCTCACAAACTATTGTCCAGTATCAATGAAAAGGGCAACCATCAGGTTTTCCTTTTAGATATCGATATTGATGGTGAGCGAAAGAAGGGGCTAGAAGTTGCCTCAGAAATTCGTCAACAAGATGCTAATGCAGTTATTATTTTTGTAACAACTCACTCAGAGTTTGCACCGATTAGTTTTAAATACAAGGTTTCTGCACTAGATTTCATTGATAAGACAGTTTCTAATGCAGAGTTCAAACAACAACTAAAACAAACATTGACTTTTGTGAACCAAAAAGTTGGAGATGTGGATGATGATGAGATTTTTGTGTTTGAAACCGCTCAGTCTCGGATCCAAGTCCCTATGAGAGATATTTATTATTTTGCGACTGCTGTGACACCTCATAAGGTGATGCTGATTACTAAAACAGAGCGTTTGGAGTTTTATGCCAATCTTGGAGATATTACTTCGGTAAATAAAAAACTCTTTTCTTGTCATCGCTCCTTTTTAGTTAATTTGGATAACATATCTCGTATTGATAAGACTCAGTTGATGATTTATTTTGAAAATGGTGATTCTTGTCCAGTTTCACGTTTGAAAATGAAGGCTCTGCTTAAAAAATGGTCAGAGGTAAAAGAACATTAGTCGATGACTAATGTTCTTTTTAGTCTAAAAAAGCATGTGTTTATTTCATAGGTGATTGATTATCTTATGAGTGAACAAATTCTGTAAAAACACAAAATAGATGTCCTTTAGTGATAAAATTTAGAGATTTATAAAAAAATATCTTAAAAAAATGCAGTTCAGGATGAAAAAACGACATTCTATGAAATCGTATAGACAATTAAATTGAAAAAAGCTATTATATAATCAAGATATGTGATTCGGAAATGAGACATCGTCAATCTTATTGAAATCTACATACACTTTATGAAAATAAATAATGTACTTTTATATAACTTTTTCCTAATCCCCATTTTTTATTGGCCGCTCGTCCAATTACATATCTTTTTTATAGAAATTAATAGGCTTGAGAAATCAAGCCGTTTTTTTGTTTTTAAGTGGATTAGTGCAGATTAGGATAAAAAATACATTCTGTGAGTGAAATTCGACATTTTAGGAAATGAAGATATACATTTGGGGATTGCATGCTATAATGTAATCAAGGTTAGAGAGCAAGAAGAATGTATGGTTTAAGTTAGTCCCTTAAACATAATAATTTCCCTCATTCATTCTATCTAAAATTGCTGTTGTGTTCTCTACCGATGATGCTGTTGTTCAAAAGGTCTGTACTTTGTACAGGCCTTTTGGCATTTTAGAAGATAAATAGTTAAAGATGCTTTTGAATCTATTTGTATAGTTTCAAAAGTGTTTTTTATTTTTCATTACCTCTTGCATAAAATTGAATAAAAATTAAGATTTAAGCACTTCTAAGGTCAAAATAATAAATAAAAACAAATAAAAATGAAATAAATATAAAAAAATAACAAAAAAGTGTTGACAAGTGAATAAATATGCAATATAATTAATCTCGTAAGGTTGATAGAGATAGCAACCACAAGAAAATATAAGAAAAGAGAAAAATATTATGTCAAAAGAGAAAGTTATTCTTGCCTATTCGGGAGGTCTTGATACCTCAGTCGCTATTACATGGCTTAAAAAAGATTACGATGTTATCGCCGTTTGTATGGATGTCGGTGAAGGTAAAGATCTTGAGTTTATCCATGACAAAGCTTTGACAGTTGGAGCTGTCGAGTCATACGTGCTTGATGTTAAAGATGAGTTTGCTGAAGATTATGTGCTTCCAGCACTTCAAGCTCACGCTTACTATGAACAAAAATATCCTTTGGTTTCAGCACTTAGTCGTCCAATCATTGCTAAAAAATTGGTTGAGATTGCTCATAAAACAGGAGCAACGACTATCGCTCACGGTTGTACTGGTAAAGGTAATGACCAAGTTCGTTTCGAAGTTGCCATTGCTGCCCTAGACCCAAGTCTTAAAGTAGTAGCGCCAGTACGTGAATGGAAGTGGTCTCGTGAGGAAGAAATTGAGTATGCTAAGGCTAATGGTGTTCCAGTTCCAGCAGACCTTGATAATCCTTACTCAGTCGATCAAAACCTTTGGGGACGTGCCAACGAGTGTGGTGTTCTTGAAAATCCTTGGAATCAAGCTCCGGAAGAAGCTTTTGGGATTACCAATTCACCAGAGTCTGCGCCAGATGAAGCTGAATATGTCGATGTAACCTTTAAAGAAGGGAAACCAGTTGCTCTTAACGGTAAAGAAATGAAATTGGCTGACCTTATCCAAGAAATGAATGTTATTGCTGGTAAGCATGGCGTCGGACGTATCGACCACGTTGAGAACCGTCTTGTAGGTATCAAATCTCGTGAAATTTATGAATGTCCAGGAGCTATCGCCCTTTTGACAGCTCATAAAGAAATTGAGGACTTAACTTTGGTACGTGAAGTTTCTCACTTTAAACCAATTCTTGAAAATGAATTGTCAAACCTTATCTACAATGCTTTGTGGTTTAGCCCAGCGACACAAGCTATCATTGCTTATATTAAGGAAACACAAAAAGTTGTTAATGGTATCGCTAAAGTTAAGCTTTACAAAGGGCATGCTCAAGTAGTAGCACGTCAATCAGCTAATTCATTGTATGATGAAAACTTGGCTACTTACACATCAGCTGACAGCTTTGATCAGGATGCTGCGATTGGATTTATCAAGCTTTGGGGTCTTCCAACTCAGGTTAATTCACAAGTTAACCATCCATTTGACAATTAATGACAGATTACATAAGAAAAGTAGGCTATTAGAAGAAAAACGCTTCTTATCAGATAAAAGTGGACAGAGAGCCACATCTGATACTCTTTTCTTATAACTTATATTATTATCGTTAAGGCGTTCTGAGAGGCGTCACGAGCCTAAATAAACTACGACAGAGATCTGGTTTTAGGAAAACAAGTGTCCAGAGAGACAAATTAAGCTAGACAAATACTATCTAGCTTTTTTCATTTAAGTTATTGTGACCTGAGAGGTCGTTGCTTGTTATAAGTATTAAGAAAGGATGGAAGATTATCTCAGTGTAGGGAAATCTTCAAAATAAAACTATGGCAGAAAATCATAAACTATGGGGCGGTCGGTTCGAAGCTAGTCTTGAAAAATGGGTAGAAGAATTTGGTGCTTCAATCTCATTTGACCAAAAGATGGCAGAGTTTGATTTGAAAGGGTCTATTGCCCATGTTACGATGCTCGGTGAGACAGGAATTATTACCAAAGAGGAAGCATTACAAATTAAACAGGGATTGGAAGAGCTGCTTGAGGAATATAAGGCTGGTAAACTAGAATTTGATGTTTCCAATGAAGATATTCATATGAATATGGAGAGTCTTTTAACAGCTAAAATTGGACCAGTAGCAGGAAAACTTCATACAGCACGTTCACGTAACGACCAAGTAGCTACGGATATGCACTTGTATCTAAAAGCCAAACTAGTGGAAGTTATTGAGAAGCTCGATAACTTACGTGCTACTTTGGTCAATCTAGCAGACAAACATACCTATACAATTATGCCAGGCTACACCCACTTGCAGCATGCACAACCGATTTCTTTTGGTCACCACTTGATGGCTTATTACAACATGTTTACACGTGATGCCGAACGTTTTGAATTTAATATCAAGCATACGGATATCTCTCCACTCGGAGCTGCTGCACTAGCAGGAACAACTTTCCCGATTGATCGTAATATGACATCTGACTTAATGGGCTTTGCAAAACCATATAGCAATTCCTTGGATGCTGTTTCCGATCGTGACTTTATTCTCGAATTCTTGTCAAACTCAAGTATTCTCATGATGCATATGACACGTATTTGTGAAGAAATCATTAACTGGTGTTCTAACGAGTTTAAGTTTGTAACTCTATCTGATACTTTTTCAACAGGCTCTTCCATTATGCCTCAAAAGAAAAACCCAGATATGGCAGAACTAATTCGTGGGAAATCAGGTCGTGTCTATGGCAATTTGATTGGATTATTGACGGTGATGAAGTCATTACCTTTGGCCTACAATAAAGATCTCCAAGAAGATAAAGAGGGTATGTTTGATACGGTAGAAACGATTACTGTCGCTATTGATATTCTCGCAGGCATGCTCAATACAATGACTGTTAACGACAAACATATGGCAGAGTCAACAGAGAAAGATTTTTCAAATGCTACAGAGTTGGCTGATTATCTTGCATCCAAAGGCCTACCATTCCGTGAAGCACATGAGATTGTTGGAAAACTTGTCCTTGAGTGTACCAAAGCTGGTTATTACCTTCAGGATGTTCCTCTCGAACGTTATCAAGAAGTTTCAGACCTAATTGAAGAGGACATCTATGAGACACTTAAATCTCATACGGCTGTTGAACGTCGTCATTCCCTTGGTGGAACTGGTTTTGACCAGGTTAAATGGCAAATCAAAGAAGCTCAAAAAGCTCTAAAAAAATAAGTCTCTAAGGCCCTAACCATAAGGTTTTGGGCTTTTTTGCTATTTATGATATAATAGTACTAATTTTGAGTTTGGAGTCGCATTTTGAAAAAATCTTATCGCGTTAAGAAAGAGAAAGACTTTAAAGCATTATTTGATGCAGGACACAGTGTTGCTAATCGAAAATTTGTTGTCTACTGTCTGGATCGTGATTTACCTCATTTTAGAGTAGGTTTGTCAGTCAGTAAGCGTCTTGGTAATGCGGTTACTCGGAATCGGGTAAAACGTCGTCTACGACATGCACTGATGGACATGTCATCTCAGTTAGAACATCAAGATTTTGTCGTTATTGCTCGTAAAGGTGTCGAAGACTTAAGTTATCAAGACATTTATAGCAATCTCGTTCATGTCTTAAAAATAGCAAAGTTATATAAGGACTAAAAAATTATTTTGCTTCTTTACATTGTAGGATAAACTAAAATCACTCCTGATTTTTGAGATACTCTTAATGAATGGAAGCGAAGCAGTTCTTTATCGTATTAAAAAGGAGTTTTTAGTGAAGAAAAAACTTAATATATCTGTTTTAGGTGCAGGAGCTCTCTTGCTTTTGTCCGCGTGTGGACGAAGTGATGTTACAAGTCACTCTACAGGCCTTTGGGAACGTCTTATTTTAATGTTTGGGAAGGCTATTCAAGGGCTCTCATTTGGTGGTTCTATTGGATTAGGTATTATCATTTTCACGATCTTAATTCGTGCGGTAATGATTCCTCTTTATAATCGCCAAATTAAGTCAAGCCGTGAACTACAAGAGTTGCAGCCAGAGTTACGTCGCTTGCAGAGTGAGTATCCTGGACGCGAGAATCGTGAAGCTCTTGCTTATGCACAACAAGATCTTTATAAAGAGCATGGTGTAAATCCTTACGCAAGCTTTGTTCCTCTCTTGATTCAATTTCCTATTTTGATGGCTCTTTATGGAGCGCTCACGCGAGTGCCAGAATTGCGAGAAGGAACATTCCTCTGGGTTGACTTAGGTCAGAAAGACCCTTACTTTATTCTTCCGATTTTGGCGGCTACTTTCACCTTCCTTTCAACTTGGTTGACCAATAAGGCAGCTAAAGATCGTAGTGCAATGCTTCTTGTTATGAATATCATGCTTCCAATCTTTATTTTCTGGTTTGGAACTCAGATTTCTTCAGGGGTAGCACTTTACTGGGCAGTTTCAAACGCCTTCCAAGTTATTCAGATTTTGGTTTTTAATAATCCGTTTAAAATCATCGAAGAACGTAATCGTTTGGAAATGGAAGAAAAAGAACGTAAAGCTAAGATTCGTCGTGCCAAGAAAAAGGCGCATAAACGTAAATAAGGAGGCTTATTATGGTTGTCTATTCTGGACGAACAGTCGAACAAGCTATTGAAAGAGGTTTGAAAGATCTTAATTTACCCCGTATGAGGGCTCATATTAAGGTGATTTCTCGTGAGAAAAAAGGTTTTCTAGGGTTCGGAAAGAAGCCAGCTCGAGTTAGCGTTGAACCAATAAATGAAAAGATAGCTCATGAAGCAGGTCAAAACACCGTTAAAGTGGCTCCTGGTGCTATAAAACAATTCGACGATTCTGTCGCAAGTCCAAAAGACGAAACGATTGCTTTCAATAAAGTGACAAAACTCGTTACGGTTTCAGATAATAAGGAAATTGCACAAGAAAACTTAAATCAACCAGTGTCTACAGAGCCCCTTGGTGAAGAGTTGACAGATAAGAAACAGGAGCAACCAAAGGCAACAATTATTCCTCTATCTGTTAAACGTGAGTCATCAGAAGAGGATGCTACAGAATTTATGGCAAGTTCGCTTGAACCTCAACTAGAACCAGTTGCTCAAGTTCAGACTCTGGAAACTTCAGAAGGAGATTTCAGTGCTTTTGTGGCATCTGAGTTTAGTTCAGATGATTCTTCTGAAAATAATTTAGAAGATATTCAAGCAGCTGCAGATGATGTTTTATCTTATCTTGAAAAAATTATCTATGAAATGGATGTTGATGCTAGCCTAGAGGTTAGTCACAATCGTCGCAATATTATCATTCAGATTGAAACAGACCAGCCTGGTCGTGTTATCGGTTATCATGGCAAGGTTCTCAAGTCTTTACAACTTTTAGCGCAAAATTATTTGCACGATCGTCATTCTAAACGCTTTAGTGTTGTTCTTAATGTTCGTGATTATTTGGAGCAACGCACAGAGACTTTGATTGATTTAGCAGAAAAAACGGCAACTAAAGTAAAAGAAACAGGCCGAGAGTATGTTATGGATCCAATGACGAATAGCGAACGAAAAATTATCCATAAGGCACTTTCTCAAATTGAAGGGGTTGAAAGTCACTCGGAAGGGGACGATCCTAATCGTTACGTTGTTGTGACAAAAGTATAATTAGAATAGCGTTATTGCTTACAGAAACTAGTCTTATTTGAAGGCTAGTTTTTTTGACAATTAAAAGTAGACAGTGTATACTTTTAATAAAAAGTAATCGCTGTCTACTTATATGCAAATAGGAGTCAAAATGAAACGTAATACTGCTGAATTGAAGGAAAAGTTAATCACAACTGGAATTGAGGAGATAAGAATAAGAGGGATCGATCAACTATCTATCCGAACGGTGGCTCAAAGATGCGGGATCACCCATGGAGCACCCTATAAGCACTTTGAAAATAAGGGTGTATATCTTCAGGTAGTTTTAGAGCGTTTATCTGAGATCTTTTTGAAGTATCTGACACAAGGAATAGACTCTTCTCTTGATGTAAGGGATCAATTAGTATTAATGGGGTGTAATTTTGTGGAATTTGCTCAAAAAGAAACAAACAGTTTTGAGGCCTTATTTATTAAGTTTCCTTTCAATTATATGGAACTAACCCAGGACAGTATCTCTGTTAATGCCCATTTACCAGGATTTGAGCACTTTAAGAGTGTGGTTTTGAAGCTAAAAAGTGAAATGAACATTTCTGGTAGTGAGACAGAAATATTAGTTCATATCTGGAGTTTTATTACTGGATTAGCTGTTTTGGTAAGGAGTCCTATTGGTGATAATTTCAATAGTAACACTATTAAAGAGACTGTTAGTACTATGTTAGACATCTACGTTAAAGGAGCTAAACAATGAAAACCTTAATTATTTACGCACATCCAAACGACAAGAGCTACAATGCCTCTATACTAGAGACAGTCAAGGAGAATTTATCGTCTAAACATGAGTTAAAGGTTCTAGATTTGTATAAAGAGCGGTTCGATCCTGTTTTACGCTTTGATACAACGCATAGGAGAAGAGACCTAGCGCACGATGTAGCTATGAAAGACTATCGAGATTTAATAATTTGGGCAGATCAGTTGATTTTTATTTTTCCAATTTGGTGGAGTGGAATGCCGGCTATACTGAAAGGATTTATTGAACGCGTCTTTGCTGCTAGTTTTGCCTATGAAAATACACCCCGTGGATTGGATGGTAAACTGACTGGGAAAGCTTGGATTATTACAACCCACAATACACCAAAGATAGTTCTACCTTTAGTTCAAGATTATAGCAAAGTTCTAAAATTTCAAGTCCTAAAACCTTGTGGTATTAAATCGGTCAAAGTTACCCAGATTTCACCTGTTGAGTATATGGGTGACCATAAGCGAAAAGAGGTGCTCAAGAAAATAGCTAAAATAGCAAGAAGGTTATGAGCAAGCGATGATATAGGGATAGTAATGTGGTCTACAATTATCACCAGCCTAAGGGTTTCAAAGATATAATTAAATTAATATCTAAGTAATTCTTGACAAGATTAAGCTATTGCTATAAAATAGTATGGTATGTTTAGTAACTGATCAAAAATAGCCGGCTAAACGAATACGAAAATCTATCAGGAGGTATTCAACGTGAAACGTACTTATCAACCAAGTAAAATCCGTCGTCAACGTAAACACGGATTCCGTCACCGTATGTCAACTAAAAATGGACGTCGTGTTCTTGCAGCTCGTCGTCGTAAAGGACGTAAAGTTCTTTCAGCATAAGACGTTATTGAAAGCAACAGTGCTCGAGACTGTTGTTTTTTTGTTTGCTATGAATGTTAATGTTGGTGTTTGATGGTATTCATCGAGAGTTTGAAAATATAGAGCTGACAATTCTTGTAATTTTTGATAAACTAAAGCGGTTGTGGATAATGACCACTGACTAAAAAATACTTAGGACTGTTTTTCCTAATGTAAGGAGTATAAATGACTGAATTTCCTATTAAATATCGTCTTATAAAGAAAGAAAAACACACAGGAGCACGCCTGGGGGAAATTATCACGCCTCATGGAACTTTTCCAACGCCGATGTTTATGCCTGTAGGCACCCAAGCTACAGTAAAAACGCAATCCCCTGAAGAATTAAAACAGATGGGTTCAGGGATTATTTTGGCCAATACCTATCATTTATGGCTAAGACCTGGTGATGAGCTCGTTGCTAAAGCTGGAGGACTCCATAAATTCATGAATTGGGATCAAGCGATTCTTACAGATAGCGGTGGTTTCCAAGTTTATTCATTGGCAGAAAAACGCAATATTTCTGAACAAGGTGTAACATTTAAAAATCACCTTAATGGAAGTAAGATGTTTTTATCTCCTGAAAAAGCGATCTCGATTCAGAATAATCTCGGTTCAGATATTATGATGAGCTTTGACGAATGTCCTCAATTTTACCAACCATACGATTATGTGAAAAATTCTATTGAACGGACAAGTCGTTGGGCAGAACGAGGGCTAAAAGCACACCGTCGCCCACATGATCAAGGCCTATTTGGAATTGTGCAGGGAGCAGGTTTTGAAGATCTTCGCAGACAGTCTGCACAGGATTTGGTTTCCATGGATTTTCCAGGTTACTCAATTGGAGGTCTTGCGGTTGGAGAAACTCATGAAGAGATGAATGCGGTTCTAGACTTTACTGTACCTTTACTTCCTGAGAATAAACCACGTTATCTCATGGGAGTAGGAGCACCAGATAGTCTGATTGACGGTGTTATCCGTGGCGTTGATATGTATGATTGTGTTCTCCCAACACGAATTGCTCGTAACGGAACTTGTATGACGAGTCAAGGACGTCTTGTGGTTAAAAATGCGGCGTATGCAGAAGATTTTAGCCCAATAGATCCTGAGTGTGATTGTTATACATGTAAGAATTACACACGTGCTTATGTGAGACATTTGTTGAAAGCAGATGAAACGTTTGGAATTCGCCTGACAAGTTATCATAATCTCTACTTCTTGGTAAATTTAATGGCCAAGGTACGACAAGCTATTATAGATGACAATTTACTTGAGTTTCGCCAAGATTTCATTGAAAAATATGGTTATAATGCAAGTAAAAGAAATTTTTAAATAATTTATTTAGCAGTACATGATTGTACTGCTTTATTTTATGTGACTTTAAGTCCGTTTCGCTCCGAAGGTGCGAAACAGATAAACCACCCGCTATGCGGGTGCGCATCGAAGG
>NZ_JACLQS010000030.1:0-4850 GCF_016648815.1 Streptococcus sp. 9.1
GTTGGCGTAATGGTTGCTTTACCATTTGCGCCTGCTGTCGCTTCACCAATCTTGTTGCCGTCTTTATCGTAAAGAGCAACAGTTGAGCCTGGTTCTGCAGTTACTTCTACTGATGGCTTAGTACCTGCTTTACCTGTGAGGTCTGTATTCACTACTGGTTTCGCTGGCGCTGTGGTGTCGGTTGCTACTTTTGGATCACTTGCGTCTGAGGTGTTTCCTGATGGGTCAGTCGCTTTAGCTGTTACATTACCTTCTGGAATAGCAACGGTTGGTGTGATGGTTACTTTACCATTGCTAGCAGCCGTTCCTTCACCAATCTTGTTACCATCTTTATCGTAAAGAGCAACAGTTGAACCTGGTTCTGCAGTTACTTCTACTGATGGCTTAGTTCCGGCTTTACCTGTAAGGTCTGTATTCACTACTGGTTTCGCTGGAGCTGTTGTATCTGTTGCTACTTTTGGATCACTTGCGTCTGAGGTGTTACCCGCTGCATCTGTCGCTTTGGCTGTTACATTTCCTGCTGGAATATCAACAGTTGGGGTAATGGTTACTTTACCATTGCTAGCAGCCGTTCCTTCACCAATCTTGTTGCCATCTTTATCGTAAAGGGCAACGGTTGAGCCTGGTTCTGCGCTCACTTCTACTGATGGCTTAGTGCCTGCTTTACCTGTTAGGTCTGTATTCACTACTGGTTTCGCTGGCGCTGTTGTATCTGTCGCTACTTTAGGATCACTTGCAACTGATGTGTTACCCGCTGCATCTGTTGCTTTAGCTGTTACATTTCCTGCTGGAATATCAACTGTTGGTGTAATGGTTGCTTTACCATTTTCTCCCGCTGTTGCTTCACCGATCTTGTTGTTATCTTTATCGTAAAGGGCAACAGTTGAGCCTGGTTCTGCAGTTACTTCTACTGATGGCTTAGTTCCAGCTTTTCCTGTAAGATCTGTATTCACTACTGGTTTATCTGGAGCTGTGGTGTCTTTTGCAGGTGTAACTAAGTATGCAGCAGCAATTTTATCTACTGATTTATCAGGATAAGTAATAGTAACATTACCCTTTTCATCCGCAACGTATGTTGTTCCTTGTGGAAGCGCAGTATTTGCGTCTCCAACCGTTTTTTCAATAGCTGCCTTCTCAGTTGCACTTATATTATTAGGATCAGCAACTTCTACTTTTGCTCCTCCAGGAGTTGGCTCATACTTCTTAGCTGTCTCAAGAACGGTAATTGTAAGATTTCTCGTTACTACTTTACCATTTTTATTTCTAACAGCATAGGTAGCAGTGGAACTACCTGCAGACTGCGTCATATCAACATTACCACGATAGTATGCCTTACGCTGTCTATAAGTATTTGAGCCAGCTGTATCCAGGAAACCACCATTAGAATCATTCGTATATGCTAGTCCTTTTGCCAAATAAGGATTATTAGGAATCCAAAATTTTTCAACTGACGGTGATCCTGCTGCTTGAATTGTTACATTGACAGGATCACCTGGGTAAACTGTAAGATGTGACTCGGTAACCAAAAGTTGAGTGTAGTTATCACCACTAACTCCTCCACCTACATAGGTCAACTGTGTTTTTGTAACTGTAATCGGTGCACTCTTAGCTGACTCACTTCCACCTGCTGGTGTTGAGGTAGCTGTAATTTCTCCTTCTGGAAGGCTGTTTGTAGGGTGAACAGTGGCTACACCTTGGTCGTTTGCTACTGCTTCACCGATCACAACGCCATCATTATTATAAAGTTTTACAGTTGAGCCTGCTGTTGCATTTACAGTCACATCAGCTGGTGTACTTGCTTTACCATTAAGATTTGAAGTAATTTCTGGAACCTGACTTGCTGGTGCAACTGGTTTTGGTGTTTCACCCTGAACTTCAAAAGTAACTGTCACTTCTTGTGGGGCCTGATTATAATGAGCTGGGTAAGTAACCACTACGGTTTTTGTATAAGTACCTGCTTGTGTAGCAGTTGGAGCTTGGCCGTCTTTCCATGCAAATGTTGTTGCACCACGATAGTTATTTGGGAATTCTGGTGTTCCAGCTTTATTGGTTACATAATTAGCCGGAGTAGCATCAAAACTTCCACCAACTTTTGCAGTATACTTTTCTTTGACTGCTACTGCTTGGAATTTTGAACTTTCATTATCAATGAAGTTATCCGCATAACCAGTCATAATATTCGTTCTTCCGCCAATAACTCCTGTTCCTTGCATACCTGCAACATAGTCAAGTGGCTTAGATTTATCTACGATCGGTGTATCAAATGTAATCGTCCACATAACATTACGAATGGCATTATTATCCGCTGTCATCGTATACAAAGCTTGTGAACGTTCTGCTGTTTGAGCCGCTACCGCTGCTTCATTTCCTTGAATTGCTGGATTTTTTATATCTTTGTAAAGTTGGGTCAAACGTTGAGTCATTTCAGAGCCTGTATAGGTATCCATTCTACCATTTTGACCCATCAAGTATGATCCATCATTATCCTTCCAGTAATTACGCGTATTGACTACTTTTCCATTTTTGTCAGTTTGAACAACTTGCCAGTTCGTTGGTGCGCCAACAGAATCTTTAGGGATAGTAAAGTAAACATAACCACTAGCGGCATTCGCTTTTCGACCAGGATTATCAAGAACAGTCCAATGAAGAACGTTATTAGCCTTGTCTACTTCGTAGCTAATCTGTACGTAATCTTGAGCATTTTCTTTGTTAGAATAATCAAGGTTTTGTGCACCATCTGACGCACGTGTTGCAGTTGATGCTGAACGTGTTGCTCCTTGTGCGATACTTCGACGACTACGTACACGAGGCGCATTTGCAGTTTCTGACGCACTAATATTATTTGTGATAGCGCTCTCTGAGCTTGCTGTAGTTGATGGTGTTGTAGAAGCTGTGACTGAACGAGATGCCTCAGATGCAGTTGCTGGTTTTGCGGTTGATACATTTGCTGAGCCTGTAACTTCTGAAGCAACTACTGGACTTGTTGATGTCGCTACTGAATTTGCCGGCGCTGAACTTGTAGGTACAACTGACGTCGCTGTAACAGTTTCAGTAGCTGCTGGTGCTACCGTAGCAGTTGTTGCACTTTCTGGTGCTGTGCTTGGCGAAGTTGTAGCCACGACTCCCTCGCCTTGACTTGTACTTACAGATGTAGCTGCAACTGTTGCTCCATCAGATGTCGTTTCATCCGCTTGAGCTGTGTGACCAATCATGATCAAAGTACCAAGCAAGACCGAGCAGACTCCGATATTCAATTTACGAATCGAGAAACGACTCTTCTTACTAAAGATATCTTTACCCATATTTCCTCCTAGACAAGGAATCATTAGATTTTGATTACTCTTGTCTCTTCTAAAAATAATATAAATTGAATTTCCCTAACGTAAAATATATCATATAATTAGAATTGAATCAATATTTTACCATCATAAAATTAGTTTTCTCTATTTTTTTAAAACAACTTAAGCATTATCCTTTAAAAAATATTATTTTTTTACAACCTTTCTTTATACAGAACCTATAAAACTTTACACATATAATTCAAAATATAAAATAAGCTTTTTATCCAAAGCCTTTAGAGCACCTTATAATGTTAACGTATATTACTTTTTAAAAGCATTACAATTTTCGAATCATAGAATAATTCTCACGTTTTACACTCTCAACATTTATAGGTACACTCATAATAAAACTAATAACCAAGTATAAATATGCATATTTTTAGATTTATTAATGCCATTAAATTAAAAAGATATCAACAATTTTAATGATTATTTTTTTCATTAACCTTTATTTTTGACTGAATAATTAAAAAAATATTCTATAATGTCTGTAATGGCTAAAACTACTATAAAGATTATAGAGCCAGTATTTTTAATACTAAAATTGCCATTATGAACCAGTTCGATAAGAAGTCACTACCCTATCGAGCTTTGAAAAATCACTGGCGACTCTTTCAAAAGGACAGTCGTAAGCTATCTCTCACCTCTTTTTATTCAAAGACTTTCCGCCAAACTTTAACACCACATGAAGTCGTTGAGAAGACATTACACTTTTCAGAAGAGCTCATCGACTACTATACTCTTTATCAGCTTTTGCTTTTTCACTTTTAGGAGAAGAGAGTAGATGAATTCTTTGAGTTGATAGAGGAGAACATGAGCAAGGTCAATCACTACTTTCAAACGGTCTTTAGGACTTTTCTTAGACACAGGTAATACATCCAAAATGCACTAGAAACAGACTATTCAAACGCAAAACTTGAAGCGACTAATAAGTTGATTAAATACATCAAACGGTTGGGCTTCGGTTTTAGAAACTTCATCAACTTTAAGAAACGTGTCTTCATCACTCTGAACATACATAAAAAGAGGACTTATCCGGTCCTCTCTAGATGTTAGCTTTTCGGCACCCACTACAGTTGACAAGAAGCCCACAAAAAAGACTCACCCCTTATGGGGTGAGTCTCTTTTTCGAAAACTGAAATAGTCTAACTAACTATGTTGAGGGATTTAACCTATGAACTATCTTAGTCTTCTTTTTTGCGTTTTCCTGCCAAACCAAGTCCAGCTGCCGCAAGGATTCCTCCGAGAGCCATAGCTGCCATAGACGCATCATCACCTGTTTCAGGGAGAGCTGGTCCTTTAGGAGCTTCTGGTGTAGTTGGTGGTGTCACTGGTGGAACCACTGGTGTTGGAGGAGTTGGAGGCGTTGGTGGTGTAGTAGGAGGTGTAGTTGGTGGAGTTGTTGGTGGTGTATTTGGTGGGATAACAGTGTTGTTGAACTCAGTATCTTCTGGCAATTGAGAAGTTACTGTCAAGACTTTACCGTCTTTAGTTACTGAAACAACGACT
>NZ_JACLQS010000031.1:0-3602 GCF_016648815.1 Streptococcus sp. 9.1
GTTTCAGAATCACAATCAGTGTCTAATTCCGAGTCAGCATCAGAGAGTGCATCAGTTTCAGAATCACAATCAGTGTCAAACTCCGAATCAGCCTCAGAAAGTGCATCAGTTTCAGAATCACAGTCTGTCTCAAACTCAGAATCAGCGTCAGAGAGTGCATCAGTAAGTGAATCACAGTCTGTATCAAACTCCGAATCAGCCTCAGAAAGTGCGTCAGTAAGTGAATCACAATCAGTGTCTAATTCAGAGTCAGCGTCAGAAAGTGCATCAGTTTCAGAATCACAGTCTGTATCAAATTCAGAATCAGCGTCAGTAAGTGAATCTATTTCAGAATCACAGTCTGTCTCAAACTCAGAATCAGCATCAGTAAGTGCATCAGTAAGCGAATCACAATCAGTGTCTAATTCTGAATCAGCATCAGAAAGTGCTTCTGTATCAGAATCGCAATCTGTATCTAATTCAGAGTCAGCATCAGAAAGTGCGTCAGTTTCAGAATCACAGTCTGCTTCAAACTCCGAGTCAGCGTCAGAGAGTGCATCAGTTTCAGAATCACAGTCTGCTTCAAACTCAGAGTCAGCATCAACAAGTGCGTCTGTCTCAGAATCACAGTCTGTATCAAACTCAGAATCAGCGTCAGAGAGTGCATCAGTTTCTGAATCACAGTCTGCTTCAAACTCAGAGTCAGCGTCAGTAAGTGAATCAATTTCAGAATCACAATCAGTATCTAACTCAGAGTCAGCCTCAGAGAGCGAGTCAACGTCGACATCACAATCCGAGTCAAACTCAGTTTCGCAATCAGAATCGAATTCAGTTTCAGCTAGTGAGTCAGCATCATTGAGTGAATCTCGAAGTACAAGTGCGTCAGTTTCGGCTTCTGAATCAGAATCATTGAGTACATCAAGCTCTTTGAGTGCTTCTGTATTTGAAAGCCAGTCTCAAGCCTTCAGTGCTTCAATTTCTGCAATCATTTCAACTGTTGAATCTATTTCGAACTCGGCTTCAAGCTTCATTTCAGCTAGTGAGTCGCTTTCGACATCTAACTCGGCATCATTGAGTGCATCTGTTTCAGGCTCACAATCAGTTTCTAATTCTGAGTCAGCGTCAGAGAGTGCATCGGTGTCTGAATCACAGTCTGTCTCAAACTCCGAGTCAGCCTCAGTAAGTGCTTCAATCTCAGAATCAAAGTCTGAATCAAACTCAGTTTCTGCGTCAGTCTCTGCATCTGAGTCAGTAAGCGCCTCAGAATCATCAAGCGCGTCAGCTTCGGCATCCGCTTCAGCATCATTGAGTGCCTCTGAAAGCACAAGTGCTTCAACTAGTATTTCAACTTCGTTGAGTACATCAGCAAGTCTTTCAGCATCAACAAGTGTATCTGAGTCATTGTCTGCATCCGCTTCAGTGTCAACTTCTGTAAGTACCTCAATTTCCGAGTCAGTTTCAGCGAGTGCGTCTGTGTCTGAATCACAATCAGTCTCTAATTCCGAGTCTGCATCAACAAGTGCGTCTGTATTAGAATCACAGTCTGTTTCAAACTCAGTCTCTGCATCAGAATCGGCGAGCACATCAGTTTCTGTATCTGAGTCAGCGTCAGCGAGCGCATCCGCTTCAGAAAGTTCTTCGATTTCAGCTAGTGAGTCTGTATCGTTGAGTGAGTCGCAAAGTGAAAGTGCATCAGCCTCAAAATCAACATCATCGAGCGTTTCATCATCATTGAGTGACTCACAATCAGTCTCAGTAAGTACTTCGATTTCAGCTAGTGAGTCTGTATCGTTGAGCGAATCACAAAGTGAAAGTGCATCAGAGTCTGTATCAGCAAGCACATCTGCTTCAGTCTCAGCGTCAGAATTAGCGAGCGCATCCGCTTCAGTATCTACGTCAGCCTCAGTAGGTGCGTCAGAATCAGCCAGCACATCAGCTTCAGTCTCTGTCTCAGAATCTGTAAGCGCATCTGAATCAGCTTCAGTGTCTGCCTCAGAATCAGCGAGCGCCTCAGCTTCAGTCTCTGCGTCAGAATCAGTAAGCGTATCTGAATCAACTTCAGCGAGCATCTCAGTCTCAGAATCAATTTCAACTTCAGAATCTATCTCTGTTTCAACTTCAATCTCTGAATCAATTTCAAACATTGTAAATCATTCAGAATCCGCTTCATCAAGCGTTTCAGTATCAGAGTCAGCTTCTACATCAGCATTCTTGAGTGCCTCTGAAAGCACAAGTGCTTCAACAAGTATTTCAACATCATTGAGTGTCTCATTGAGTGAATCACAATCAGCCTCAGTAAGTACTTCGATTTCTACAAGGGAGTCTGTGTCATTGAACGAGTTGCAAAGCGCAAGCACATCTGCTTCAGTCTCTGTCTCAGAATCTGTAAGCGCATCTGAATCAGCTTCAGTGTCTGCCTCAACAAGTGCCTCAGAATCAACTTCTGAAGTGAAAGATCCTAAGCACAAACGTGGTAGCCAAGCGCTTCCGAAGACTGGTGAGGAAAACTCATCATTAGGTATGGCCTTGGGTGCCTTGGCAACTGCAACTGGTCTTGGATTTCTTGCCAAACGTAAGAAAAATGAAGAATAGGACGAAGATTATTCGTATTTCAGGATTGTAGAAGTCTTTACAATGCTCAGATAAGCACAATAAAAAACACCTTCATGTTAGATAACCATTCTAGCTAGGAGGTGTTTTTTTGATTTGGAGATGTTGTGAAAGTTTCAAAATGGAACTGACTTTTTGAAATACTAATGACTACATAAAAATAAGAGACCACTTGAACATGCTCTCTTATTTGTTGTCTTGCTCATTATCTTGTTTATACATCACAGTTCCCACTGTTACAAGAATAGTCAACAGAATCGGTACAACTCGAAAAACTCCCCAGTCAGGGTCATAGGCCAAAAAAATTGAGACTAGGTAAAAAATAACACTAGTGTATAGAAAGTTTTTATTACCTTTTTTACGTCCTATTCTTGTTAAAATAGTTGCAATAATAAAACTAATCAAATTAGGTGCTAGGAAAATCATTATAACTATTCCCCAAGGATTTGACAGTCCTAAGAGCAAAAATAAGGCAAGATAAACGATAGCTAAATAAAAGGCGACTGCAAGGAGAATAGAAGCAAGCCTGTTGTCTGGAGAGTTCTTCTTAATGAGCTCTTGATTATTGACCTCTTGACCTCTTGACCAGTCTGACCCTTATCTTGGCTTGTGTCCAAGTTTGTATGTTGTACTGACATCTTTCTCATCTTCCCCTCTATTTGTGTCTAAATAGGTTAATTCTTTCACTTTTATTATACTCCTTTTTTCCTTCGTTTCAGCAGGATAGATAAGATTTTGAGCCATTTTTTATGAGATGTTTTATCGCTCTGTGATTGTTTTTTGTGGCACTAGAGTGACCTAACTTGACCCTCTGACACCTCAGTAAGTAATGAATGGCTTAGATAGTTAGAATTTATTTTCAGTATGAGAAAGTCTCCTAAAAAAGCCCCCCATCTTTACAGCTCAATGGATTGGTTAAATTGATGTTTTAAGGTGATTTAAGAGTAGCAGTCTTAGGAATTTGGTCTTTTTCCATTAGATTATTTTGGCTTATGACTGTCTCTTATACACCT
>NZ_JACLQS010000032.1:0-3368 GCF_016648815.1 Streptococcus sp. 9.1
AGCGTCTTTAGGCGCTGGCTGGTATTATGGGCTTATAGCCCTTGATCAAACCACCCGTTAGACGGGTGGTTATGATTATATTTAAATCACGACACATCACCAGAATTTTTTTGTGAAGCACCACAGTTGACAAAGAGCTTAAAAAACACGGCATTCCGCCGTGCTTCTTTGTTTATTTCACCAATTTCTTCATTTCTTCAATACGCACTACTGTCGCATCGTATTTAGCTTGGTAATCTTCTTGTTTGTCGCGTTCTTTTTGGACGACTTCTGGTTTGGCATTGGCTACGAAGCGTTCGTTGCTAAGTTTCTTACCAACCATGTCGAGTTCTTTTTGCCATTTGGCCAATTCTTTTTCAAGACGAGCCAATTCTTCTTCGACATTAAGAAGGTCAGCGAGTGGCAAGTAGATTTCTGCACCTGTAATGATGCTTGACATAACCAAGTCAGGCACTTCGACATCTGCTGCAATTTCCAAGTGTTCTGGGTTTGTGAAGCGTTTGATGTAGTTGACATTATCATTAAAGAAAGCATCGAGCTTGCTGTCGCTTGTCTTGATCAAGATAGTGATTGGTTTACTTGGCGCTACGTTCACTTCTGCACGTGAGTTACGAACGGAGCGAATCACATCTTTAAGAGCTTCAACACCGGCTGCTGCTTCTTCGTTTTTAAACTCTGGACGAACCACTGGGTATTCCGCCGTCACGATTGTTCCTTCAGAGATTTGACCGTAGATTTCCTCAGTCACGAATGGCATGATTGGATGAAGAAGACGCAAGATTTGGTCCAAAGTGTAAAGAAGAACCGAACGAGTGATGACTTTTTCGTCCTCATTGTCGCTGTATAGCACTTCCTTAGTCAACTCAACATACCAGTCCGCAAACTCATCCCAGATGAAGTTGTAGAGGATGTGACCAGCCACACCAAATTCGAACTTGTCAAAGTTTTCAGTGACTTTTCCAATCGTTTCGTTGAGGTTGTGAAGAATCCAACGGTCTGTCACGTTACCTGCTTGACTAGCAGCCACTTTAGCTACATTTTCACGCGCCACATCCAAGGTCAATCCTTCATTGTTCATGAGGATGTAACGAGAGATGTTCCAGATTTTGTTAATGAAGTTCCAAGACGCATCCATTTTCTCGTAAGAGAAACGCACGTCTTGACCTGGTGCAGAACCGTTTGAAAGGAACCAACGAAGGGCATCAGCACCGTATTTCTCAATAACATCCATTGGGTCAATCCCGTTTCCGAGAGATTTCGACATCTTGCGTCCTTGCTCGTCACGAATCAAACCGTGGATCAGAACGTTTTGAAATGGTTGACGGCCAGTGAATTCCAATGATTGAAAAATCATACGAGACACCCAGAAGAAGATGATGTCGTAACCTGTTACTAGGGTTGAAGTTGGGAAGTAACGTTTGAAGTCATCTGAGTCGACATCAGGCCAGCCCATGGTTGAGAATGGCCAAAGGGCAGAACTGAACCAAGTGTCCAAGACGTCTTCATCCTGTTTCCATCCGTCACCTTCTGGAGCTTCTTCGCCGACGTACATTTCACCCTCAGCATTGTACCAGGCAGGGATTTGGTGACCCCACCAGAGCTGACGAGAAATAACCCAATCATGGACATTTTCCATCCATTGGAGGAAGGTATCGTTGAAACGAGGTGGGTAGAATTCTACCTTATCATCTGTGTCTTGGTTGGCAATAGCGTTCTTAGCCAATTGATCCATCTTCACGAACCATTGCGTAGATAAGCGTGGCTCAACCATAACTCCAGTACGCTCTGAGTGACCAACTGAGTGGGTCATCTTCTCAATCTTAACAAGCGCACCGATTTCTTCCAATTTCTTAACAACAGCCTTACGAGCTTCAAAGCGGTCCATACCGTTGAATTCACCAGCCAATTCATTCATGGTACCATCATCGTTCATGACATTGACTTGTGGCAAGTTATGACGTTGACCAACTAAGAAGTCGTTAGGGTCGTGGGCAGGAGTGATTTTCACCACACCAGTACCAAATTCAGGGTCTGCGTGCTCATCGCCAACGATTGGGATTGGCTTGTTCAAGATTGGCAAGATAACATTTTTACCAATCAAATCTTTATAACGGTCATCGTTTGGGTTAACCGCTACAGCAGTATCCCCAAACATAGTTTCAGGACGTGTTGTTGCCACTTCAAGGGCACGTGAACCATCTTCCAACATGTAGTTCATGTGGTAGAAGGCACCTTCGACATCCTTGTGAATAACCTCGATATCAGAAAGGGCTGTACGGGCTTTCGGATCCCAGTTGATGATAAATTCACCACGGTAAATCCAACCTTTCTTGTAGAGCTCTACAAAAACCTTACGAACCGCTTTTGAAAGACCTTCGTCAAGGGTGAAACGCTCACGAGAGTAATCTACAGAAAGACCCATCTTACCCCATTGTTGCTTGATAGTTGACGCATACTCGTCTTTCCATTCCCAGACTTTAGTCAAGAAAGATTCACGACCAAGGTCATAACGAGAGATGCCGTCTTCAGCCAAACGAGCTTCTACTTTAGCTTGAGTGGCAATCCCAGCGTGGTCCATACCAGGAAGCCAAAGTGTATCAAAACCTTGCATGCGTTTTTGACGGATGATGATATCCTGTAAAGTCGTATCCCAAGCGTGACCAAGGTGAAGTTTACCGGTTACGTTTGGTGGTGGAATAACGATTGAATAAGGCTTAGCCTTTTTATCGCCTGAAGGCTTGAAAACATCTTCGTCAAGCCATTTTTGGTAACGACCAGCCTCAACCTCGGCTGGATTGTATTTAGGTGAAAGTTGTTTCATTTTTGTTTCTCCTTCGAATTAATATACTGTTCTATCACAGATTCAAAAAAATTTTCACTCCCAATTATCGAATAGTCTATAATTTCAAACGGTACTGTAAAATGTTTAACATGATCTGTATAGAAAGAACATGGCAATAAATTTTCAAAAGTGATTACCATAGAATTAAATTTCTTTTTATAATAATCATCATAGGACTTGTGATGCTCCTCAGGAACATACCAATTTTTGAATTTTTCGTTAAATTCAGGTTTAAAATAATTAATTAATTTTGCTTCAACTAGATTTATGTGACTAGATTCATCAGGAAAATCTAATATTTCTTCCGCAGATATTGTAGCAAACTTACCGGAATCCATAGTAGTAGCAACTTTAACTTCACTTGTTGATAACAGAAGTACTTTAATATCATATATGATTCTAGAGTCAATTATCTGCGATAAGATATTTTGAAGAGTAGAATGACTTTTCAATCTATCTTGAGCAAATCTATTAAAATCATTACCTTTTGCTTGCCCTATATATAGTATGTCTCTTATAAACATCT
>NZ_JACLQS010000033.1:0-1673 GCF_016648815.1 Streptococcus sp. 9.1
CTCTCTAGATGTTAGCTTTTCGTCACCCACTACAGTTGACAAACATACTAAGATTAGTAGTGAAGAAATCTCCGACGGGAGAGAGTACTCACTACTTTTTCTTTATGTTAAAGTAGTGGTGTCTTGTAAAGTCGTAGGGCTCTATGGCGCTAGACGTCGCTTGACAAACTGGCAAGACACCTTGTTTTAGGTGGAGTTTGATCAAAGTATGTAGGACGCTAAACGTCGCGTATTGAAAATAAAATCACTAAAACATGGAATTATTCAAGACAAAAGAGGTAATGTCATGCGTGCAGTATTTGGAATTGATGTCAGTAAAACAAGTTCTGAGGTGGCAATTTTAGTCAACGGTGAGAAGGTTCATGGCTACACCATACTCAATGATGCCATTGGCTTCAATCGCCTATTGGGGGACTTGAAAACTGTTCATAACCCTGAGATTATATTTGAGGCTACAGGTGTCTATTCTCGACGTCTTCAAGCCTTTCTCGAGGAATATAGTTACGCTTACACACGGCTAAATCCACTGGAAGCTAAGAAACAATTGGACAGTCTGCGAGTTCGTAAAACAGATAAAATTGACGCTGAAAAGTTGGCTAAATCTCAGCTTGTACACAATCGTAAACCAACTTACGTTCAGGAAGAAGTTTATCAACACCTACGTGATTTAAGCCGTTTCTATCAAAATATGACAGAAGATCTTGTTCGAACTAAAAACCGTCTGCACAAGGTCCTACAAGTCACCTTTCCTGAATTGGAAACTCTATTATCCACACCTACTGGAGAGCAATATTGGAACCTAGTGATGGCTTTTCCATGCAAAGAGTTTGTATTAAGCCTATCTCAAAGTAACTTGTGTGAGATTGTCCGTCAATCCACCTCCAAACGCATCTCTGAAAAGCGTATTACTTACCTGACTGATAAACTTATAAAACTCGCTAAACAATCTTTTTGTGCGGTCAAGAATACCTCTCCGATGCTTGAAGAGGTTCGTTACTATGCTCAAGAATTGCTTCGTCTTTCTGAACGCAGACAAGTTGTCTTAAACGACATGGTAGCTCTAGCTCAGCCTTTACCAGAGTATGACATCTTACGGTCAATTCCTGGCATCGCAGAAACCACAGCGACATCTATCATTGGCGAATTGGGAGATATTCGTCGCTTTCAGTCTTCCAATCAAATCAACGCTTTTATTGGCATTGACCTGAGACACTACGAATCTGGGAACTTTCTCGCCAAGGAACACATCACTAAACGAGGTAATCCCTATGCCAGAAAAATCTTGTTCAAGTGCATTCACAACATCGCTTCAGCTAGTCATACTAATCCCTGCCATATCGCTGACTTTTATGAGAAACGAAAAAGACAATCGACAATAGCTTCAACTAAGCCACATACGATTGCCTCTATACATCGTCTCATTCGAACAATGTATTACCTCATTACGCATAACAAACTTTACGATTACTCTTTGACCCAAAATCGATAAGGCTGTCTATGCCGTATTATTGTAACACCTTGTTTCAAAAAATACCAGATGAGGTGTTTTTTTAGCATGCCCATTTATGGATAAAAAAGGGTTAAAAATAAGACAGTAACCTCAGAATAGTTACTGTCTTATCTCTTTTTTTACTTAAAGCCTTGATAGACTTGACAAATGGTAGAAAAGAGCC
>NZ_JACLQS010000034.1:0-1209 GCF_016648815.1 Streptococcus sp. 9.1
TATTCCAGCAGGAAATGTAACAGCCAAAGCGACAGATCCATCAGGAAATACATCAGACGCAAGTGATCCTAAAGTGGCGACAGATACAACAGCTCCAGCGAAACCAGTTGTGAACACAGACCTTACCGGTAAAGCCGGAACTAAGCCATCAGTAGAAGTGAGCGCAGAACCAGGCTCAACTGTTGCCCTTTACGACAAAGATGGTAACAAGATTGGTGAAGCTACAGCAGGCGCAGATGGCAAAGCAACGATTACGCCAACCGTCGACATTCCAGCAGGAAATGTGACAGCGACAGCGACGGACCCAGCCGGAAATACCTCAGACGCAAGTGATCCAGCGAAGGCAACTACAGGCGCTGATACAGAAGCGCCAGTGAAACCAGTAGTCGCTACAGACCTCACAGGAAAAGCAGGTACTAAGACACCGGTTGAAGTCAGCGCAGAACCAGGTTCAACTGTTGCCCTTTACGATAAAGATGGTAACAAGATTGGTGAAGCGACAGCAGGCGCAGATGGCAAAGCAACAATCACGCCAACCGTTGCTATTCCAGCAGGCAATGTGACAGCGACAGCGACAGATGCAGCTGGTAATACATCAGTTGCAAGTGATCCTAAAGTAGCGACAGATACCACAGCCCCAGCGAAACCAGTAGTGGATACAGACCTTACCGGTAAAGCCGGTACTAAGACTCCAGTTGAAGTAACTGCAGAACCAGGTTCAACTGTTGCTCTTTACGATAAAGATGGCAACAAGATTGGTGAAGCTACAGCAGGCGCAGATGGTAAAGCAACCATTACCCCAACAGTCGACATTCCAGCAGGAAATGTGACAGCTAAAGCGACAGACCCATCAGGAAACACATCAGATGCCAGCGATCCAATGGTAGCAACAACTGATACAACAGCTCCAGCTAAACCAGTTGTCGCTACAGACCTTACTGACAAAGCAGGTACTAAGACTCCGGTTGAAGTGAGTGCAGAACCAGGAACTAAGGTTGAATTGTTCGATAAAGACGGCAACAAGATTGGTGAAGCAACAGCTGATGAAAATGGTAAAGCTACGATCACACCAACTGTAGCAATTCCAGCCGGTAATGTAACAGCGAAAGCGACAGACCCAGCAGGAAACACTTCAGATGCCAGCGATCCAATGGTAGCAACAACTGATACAACAGCTCCAGCTAAACCAGTTGTCGCTACAGACCTTAC
>NZ_JACLQS010000034.1:1309-1571 GCF_016648815.1 Streptococcus sp. 9.1
GACCCAGCAGGAAACACTTCAGATGCCAGCGATCCAATGGTAGCAACAACTGATACAACAGCTCCAGCTAAACCAGTAGCGAACACAGTTAAAGCTGGTGACACAGCAATCACAGGTACAGCCGAAGCAGGCTCAACAGTAGAAGTAACGCTTCCAGATGGCTCTAAAGTATCGGCTAAAGCTGGTCAAGATGGTAACTTCAGTGTACCAGTCAGCGGTTTGAAGGAAGGTGACACAGTTTCTGTCACTGCAACAGATGATG
>NZ_JACLQS010000035.1:0-1438 GCF_016648815.1 Streptococcus sp. 9.1
TGTTCTGACCCCAAAAAGTTAGACAAATAATTTAAGCAAAGGATTTAGTTCTGTATTGTACAGGACTGAGTCCTTTTAGTTTTACCTTAATGCGTTTGTTGTTGTAATAATTAATATAGTCTACAATAGCTTGTTCCAAATGCTCAATTGACTTGAACGTCTTCTCATAACCATAAAACATCTCAGACTTAAGAATGCCAAAGAAGGATTCCATCATGCCGTTGTCTGGACTATTGCCTTTACGTGACATAGATTGTTGGATTCCCTTGTCCTCTAAAAAATGATGATAGAAATCATGTTGATATTGCCATCCCTGGTCACTGTGTAGAATAGTGTTCTCATAGTACTTCTCTGTGAAAGCTTGTTCCAACATCATTTTTACTTGTGCTAAGTTGGGCGAAGTAGAAAGATTGTAGGCGATAATTTCGCTGTTAAAACCATCTAAAACTGGTGATAAATAGAGTTTTTGGCTGCTTGCTGGAATGGCAAACTCTGTCACATCTGTGTAGCACTTTTCCATTGGTTTTGATGCTTCAAACTGGCGTCGAATGAGATTTTCTGCTTTCTTACCAATCTCTCCTTGATATGAAGAGTACTTCCGTTTTCGGCGAATTCGAGCACTTAAACCAAGAGCCTTCATCAGACGTTGCACTTTCTTATGATTTACCACGAAGCCACGATTTCTCAATGCAAGAGTGATGCGACGATAGCCATAATTTCCTTTGTGTTCAGTAAAAATAGCTTGAATTTCAGCTTTGATAGTTTGATTCTTATCCGTTTGATCCAGCTGTTTTAAGTGGTAATAATAGGTCGAACGAGCAAGCCTAATAATCTTTAGAAGAATCTCTAAAGCAAACTCTGTTACCAATCCTCGAACAATTTCCGTTTTTCTTCTTGCTCTTTTTCGTCCCTCAATCGGAGTTCTCTCAACTTTTTTAGAACAGCGTTCTCCGCTCTCAAGTACTCATTTTCTGCTTGAAGTCGCTCTAGTTCTGTCATCTCTTCAGGTTTCTTCTTTGGCTTACGTCCCATTTTAGGCGGTCTCCCTCTTGCTTTCTCAACAATAGTATACCCATTTTTCTTGTATTGTGCTATCCAATTGTTAAGCAAACCTTGATTGGAGAGGCCATAGTCCAGAGAAACACTTTGTTGGGAACAACCTTCAAGCAGAACCTTATTAATCATTTCTCGTTTTAATTTAGGAGAATAGTAACGCTTCTTTCCCTTTTTGACGATGTTTATTCCATAACGGTCAATTAATTTCACCATGTACTTTAGACCAGAAACGTTCACCTCAAATTGATTTGAAAGTCGTTTAAAGCTTTCTCCTTGCTTTCTCAGTTCATATATTTGAACTTTATCTTCATAAGTCAATTTCATAATAAAAACACCCCAAAAGTTAGATTTTTTCTGTCTAACTTTTGGGGTGCAGTTCAGT